>CAYNXU010000093.1:0-6077 GCA_964401225.1 uncultured Nitrosomonas sp. | reverse complement strand
AATGACACTTTCAACCTCGATAAAAATCAACTGATACAGCGTGCATTTGACCAGATGGAGCAACATGTGCAGGGTGCCGACTATACCCCCCGGCAGAAGCTGGCATTGACTTGTCGCATCTTGTTTGATAATGGCCATGACTCAGGTTTGGCAGGGCAAATAACGGCACGCATGGATCAACCTGGTACATTTCTGACGCAGCGGCTGGGCTTGGGATTCGATGAAATCAGTGCGGGCAATTTGTTATTAGTGGATGAAAATTTGCAGGTATTGGAAGGCGATGGCATGGCTAATCCTGCCAATCGTTTTCACGCATGGGTGTATCGGGCACGTCCGGATGTACGCTGTATTATTCACACGCATGCGGTGCATACGGCAGCATTGAGCATGCTGGAGGTGCCATTAGAGATTTCTCATATGGATAATTGTGTGTTGTACGATGATGTGGCTTTTCTTCCCAAGTGGCCAGGCGTGCCTGTGGGAAATGAGGAGGGGGAGTTGATTGCTTCTGCCTTGGGTGGCAAGCGTGCATTGTTGCTGGCCCATCATGGTTTGCTCGTGGCGTGCGGTAGCATTGAAGAGGCTTGTTTGCTGGCGCTTGCATTTGAGCGGGCCGCGCGCATGCAGTTACTGGCTGCTTCCGCCGGTAAGATCCAGCCGATTGATCCTGCCCTTGGGCGCGAGGCGCATGACTGGATTCTGCGTGCGCAGCGCAGTGCGGCTGCATTTGCCTACTATGCGCGACGTAGCTTGAAACATCACCATAACGCGAATTGTTTGCTGGAATGAGTTTCATCCACTTTACTTCCCTGACCCAGCGTTTTGCGATTTGGTTTGCCTTAGTCGCGCTGCTACCTATTCTGCTGATCGGTTACAGCCTATTACAAACTTTCGAAACCGAAATTCGTAAGGCAGTTATTCAGCAGGTTTCAGCGATCGCCGATAAAAAAATTGAGCAAATCGATTTCTACTTACAAGAGCGTCAGCTCGATGCCATGCTGATTCAGGCAACGGAAACCACGCATCAGGCGATCGATGAATTTACCACAGCATTCAAGGAATCCGGCGTCGATTCGGAGATTTATCGAAAATTAGATGCTATCTATCGCCAACATTTTGAGCGTTTCGTCGAAGGTGCGGGATATTACGATGTGTTCCTGATTTCTATGGATGGCTGGATAGTGTTTTCAGTGGCCCATGAGTCCGATTTTCCTACTAACTTGTTTACTGGTCCCTATCGTGATACGGGGCTGAGTCTAGTGACGCGCCAAGCATTAACGACGGGCAAAAGCAGCATTTCAAACTTTGAGTATTACGAACCTTCCAAAGGCGCGATCGCTGCTTTTATCGGTGTCCCCATCATGATTGATGGTGAAATACATGGTGTTTTTGCGTTACAAATCTACAGCGAACGTATTTTTGAAGTGCTTACCAATAATATAGGGCTTGGGAAAAGTGGTGAAACGATCGTTACGCGACTTGAAAGCGAGCACACAGCGCTGGTAATGGCGCCTTTGGAAGACGAACCGGATGCAGCGTTAAAGCATACGATTGCGCTTGATAACCCCATCCTTTCAGCCACTATCAGGCAAAGCCTGGAGGGTAATCCTGGCGCTGGTCTTGCAATCGATTATCGTGGCAATGAGGTGGTGGCTGCATGGCGTTACATCCCACGTATGAGTTGGGGGATGGTCGTACAGATTGAAGTGGAAGATGCCTTTGCCTCTGTGTTTCGGGTACGAACGATTGGTTTCGTGATTTTAGGTTTGACCTTTATTCTTGCCACGCTGGGAGCGTGGGTGTTCAATCGGCGTGTGGTGATCCCTCTAAAAAATCTCAATGAAGGTGCGCAAGTCGTTGCATCGGGGGATCTACGCCAACGCGTCCCCAGCGGGGGGTGGGATGAGATGGGAAAATTGGCTGATGCCTTTAATACCATGACCGAGCGGTTGAATACCAGTTATCGTGTATTGGAAGATCGTGTGGCGGAGCGGACCGCTGAATTGGAAACTGCCAATGCCGAATTAGCTATCAAGGAAGAAGAAACCCGTTCCGTGGTCGAGCACATGGTGGATTGTGTGGTTACCACCGATGAAAAAGGGGTCATGCTATCAGTCAATCCAGTGATGGAAAAGCTGTTTGGTTATAGTTGTGACGAGGCAATCGGTCAGAATGTGGCTATTCTGGTTCCTGAACCGGATCGAAGCCGGCATGAGTTTTATATGGAGCGGTATTGCAAGACAGGCCATGGGCAAGAATATGTCGGACATCACCTGCCTGGCTCACACACCATTGGCCGTGGGCGAGAAGTCATAGCAGTGCATAAGAGTGGTGAGCAGATCCCAATCTATCTTGCGGTCAGTGAATATTTTGTGGGAAACAAGCGTCATTTTACCGGGGTGATGCGTGATATTCGTGAGCATGTGAAGATCATGAAGGATCTGGAAAATGCGCGGCTGGAAGCGGAACAGGCTAATCAGGCTAAATCGGCATTTCTGGCAGCCATGAGTCATGAGATTCGTACGCCTATGAATGGTGTCATCGGCATGATAGAAGTGCTTCAACAATCAAGTCTGACCAGCTATCAGATGGAAATGACCAATCTGATTCGTGAATCCGCTTTTGCATTGTTGGAGATAATTGAGGATATCCTTGATTTCTCTAAAATTGAGGCAGGTAGACTGGAGATCGAGCTCAGGCCTATTTTGCTGGCAACCGTGGTTGAGAAGGCATGTAGCATGCTGGAGCATATGGCTGCCAGCAAAGGGGTCGAGCTGACTTTATTCACTGATCCGATCATCCCTGAAGAAGTATTAGGTGATGCTCTGCGCCTTCGCCAAGTGCTGGTTAATCTGATCAGTAATGCGATCAAGTTTTCTAGCGGGCAGCAGCAACCTGGACGGGTATCGGTTCAGGTGACCATGACAGAATCGGAGCCAGACCGGGTCATTGTCGCATTCCAGGTTATGGATAACGGCATTGGAATGGATCAAGAAACACTCAATCGTCTTTTCATGCCTTTTACCCAGGGAGATGCATCCACAACTCGCCGCTTCGGCGGGACTGGATTGGGGCTAACGATCACGCATCATTTGGTGAAATTAATGGAAGGGGAGATTACCGTACGCAGTGTGCCAGGCGAAGGTTCTACGTTTATCGTTCATTTGCCATTTCAGCTGCCACAGGGCAGACCGACCAAAAGCAAGAGTATGATCGATCTGACAGGACTTTCCTGTCTGGTAATCGGAGGTGATGAGGGTTTGAGTAACGATTTGGTCGCTTACCTGGAGTATGCCGGCGCCAATGTGGAGCGTGCGACTGATTTGGCCGCAGCCCGCGAGCAAATCAGAGCGCTCCCTTCCCGACAATGGCTATTGATCATCGATGCGGGTCATGAAGAACCCCCAGTGGATGAATTGCGCTTAGCTTTTCGTACACGATCCAATCTGAATTCCAATTATCAGCCTCATTTTGTGGTGGTCAAACGGGGACGCCGTCATCGCGGACGCTTGGAACAAGAGGATCTTGTCACGCTGGATGGCAATATTCTTTATCGCCAGTCTTTTCTGCAAGCGGTGGCTGTAGCAGCAGGGCGCGCAAAATTGGAAGAAGAGGTTCTCTTGCCGGATGAAGGGATAACCCGAATAGTGCCACCTTCTCGTGAAGAAGCCTTGCAGCAGGGAAAACTGATTTTGGTCGCTGAAGATAATGAGATCAACCAAAAAGTCATTCGACAACAACTCACCTTGTTGGGTTATGTGGCGGATGTCGTCGCTGATGGACGCGAAGCACTGCAGCACTGGGAAAGTGATTGCTATGCTTTGATTCTGACTGATTTACATATGCCAGAAATGGATGGATATCAATTAACCCAATCCATTCGTACGGCTCAGAAAGGAAAAACCGATATCCCGATTATCGCCTTGACTGCCAACGCGCTCAAAGGTGAGGCCGATAAATGCCGTGCTATCGGCATGAATGATTATTTGAGTAAGCCGGTGCAACTGGATCAGCTCAAAACAACGCTGGAGAAATGGTTGCAGGCACCCGTCCATAAGCCTGTCGCTCTCGATAAACAGCCTTCTGCCAGTCAGTCAAGTAATCCAGTAGATGTGAGTATTCTTGAAGCTTTAGTAGGTAATGATCCTGCAATCATTCGTGAGTTTTTACATGATTTTCGTGTCAATGCAAGTGAAATCAGTGAACAGCTCTGCGTTGCCTGCAAAGAGAATCAATTCGACAAAATCAAGGTAGCTGCGCATAAACTCAAGTCATCGGCGCGCTCAGTCGGGGCAGTAGGGCTGGGCGAATGGTGTGCGAAGTTGGAACAGGCAGCCAAAGAGAGTGACCAGGAGGAATTATCGAGCTTGCTACCGCATTTTGAAGCAGAGATGGTAGCGGTGGATGCCTATCTTACAACACTGGAGAAAACAGATTGAGGAATAACATATGAAAATCCACGAGTACCAGGCTAAGGAGATTTTGCGCCGCTATGGTGTGACCACACCCCAAGGAATCGCTTGCTTCAGTGTGGAGGAAGCGGTTTCCGCTGCCCAAAAAATAGGGGAGGATAAATGGGTCGTAAAAGCACAAATCTATGCAGGCGGGCGAGGTAAAGGCGGCGGCGTGAAATTAGCGCATTCGCTAGCAGAGGTCGAGGCGCTGGCGGCAGCCATGCTGAAAACCCCTCTAATCACGCCCCAAACGGGTCCAGAAGGCCAGATCGTTCATCGCCTCTATATTGAGCAGGGGGTTGATATACAGCACGAATATTATGTGGGGATTGTTGTGGATCGCAGCCGTCAGCGCGCCTGCTTGATGGCGAGCTCGGAAGGAGGGATGGATATCGAGCAAGTTGCAACGAACATGCCAGAGAAGATACATAAGCTTCTGATTAATCCCATTTCTGGTCTAGCAAATCAAGAAATCGATTTACTTGTAAACAAAATTGAAATTCCTGCTTCCAGTCAGGTCGCTGCACGTACTTTAATGAAGGGTTTATATCAGGCTTTTGACGAGAATGATGCATCGCTGCTAGAAATTAACCCGCTCATTGTGACGTATGATGGTCAGGTGATCGCGTTGGATGCAAAAATGAATTTCGACGATAACGCACTCTTTCGCCATCCGGAGATTGCCTCCTTACGTGATTTAGACGAGGAGGATCCGCTCGAAATCGAAGCTGCCAAACATGATCTTTCATATATTCCGCTGGATGGCAATATAGGCTGTTTAGTGAATGGAGCAGGGCTGGCCATGGCTACCATGGATATCATCAAGCTTTACGGTGGTAACCCAGCTAATTTTCTCGATGTGGGTGGAGGAGCGACCGTCGACAAGGTGACCGAAGCATTTAAGATCATGCTAAGTAATCCTAGTTTGCGAGCCATTCTGGTTAATATTTTTGGTGGAATCATGAAGTGCGATGTGATCGCGGAGGGCGTGACCGTCGCTGCACGGCAAGTAAAGTTGTCAGTACCGTTGATTGTACGTCTGGAAGGAACCAATGTTGAGCTGGGTAAAAAAATTCTGGCTGAATCCGGCTTGCCTATTATTTCGGCAACCGACATGGCCGATGCTGCACAGAAGGCGGTGAGCGCAACCGCAGGAGGAGTATAAATTATGTCTATTCTGATTAATCGTCAAAGCCGGGTGATGACCCAAGGTATTACGGGCAAAACAGGACAGTTTCATACCCGGTTATGCCGTGAGTATGCGGATGGACAGCAATGCTTCGTGGCAGGCGTCAATCCGAACAAGCCGGGTGATCAGTTTGAGGGAATACCTATTTATGCCACTGTGAAGGAAGCCAAGGAGGCAACCGGTGCGACTGTTTCAGTCATTTATGTTCCGCCTGCATTTGCGGCGGCGGCGATCGATGAGGCGGTAGAAGCTGATGTAGACTTGGTGATATGTATTACGGAAGGGATACCCGTGCGGGATATGCTGCGTACCCGTTATAAAATGGAAGGCCGGAATACACTATTAATTGGCCCGAATTGTCCCGGCATTATCACGCCCGATGAAATCAAGATCGGCATCATGCCAGGTTATATACACAAGAAAGGACGGATTGG
>CAYNXU010000092.1:0-6174 GCA_964401225.1 uncultured Nitrosomonas sp. | reverse complement strand
GAGCGTTCCGTCATCATGCCGCAACTCAGCTTTGGACGAATTATTTTTACGACACTCATCCCCTCTAGTGACCCCTGCGCTTCTGGCGGTCATAATTGGCTCATGCTACTGAATTCAGAAACAGGTGGTATGCTGACGGCTCCCCAATTCGATACTGACGATAATGGCATGATCAATAATGAGGATCGTCTCATTGCAGCGATTGGCTCCGATGGCATACGCAGCGAATCCGTTGCTATCAGTGCCGGCAGCCTTATACACTTAATCGCCGGATCGACCACTGGTCTAATCGAAAGCATTACCATCAAGGGAAGCCCTTTCAACCCACGCCACTCCTGGAGACAGATACAGTAGCAAGATTTTGATGAGTATGAGATCCTCTGTATTTTTAGAAATCTCAAGAGACGAGGGAATTGGAATACGATGACAAAACGATTGAATAATCAAAGGATACTGCAGAGAAAACGATTGCCGGGCTTTACCTTGATTGAAGTGATGATGACGGTAGCCATCATTGGTATTCTGGCTGCAATTGCCCTGCCAGCCTATCAAGAACATGTGCGCCGCACTCATCGCGCTGAGGCAAAAGCTGTTCTACTGGAAATGGCGCAATTGCTGGAACGTAATTTTACGGAAGCCAATCGTTATGACCTGAAAAGCGACGCTACTAATTTTACACTGCCTGTCACCCAGTCTCCCAAGACAGGTACCGCAAAATATACCCTCCAGTTTGCAGCAGGCACCCCGACACAAAATACCTACACATTGGAAGCTGTACCCGCAGGTATGATGGCCAATGATGTATGTGGCACACTGACGTTAACCCATACGGGTGTCAAAGGCGTTATTAACGCATCATTGACTGCGGCAGAATGCTGGCAAGGATAACTTGCACCAGCCTATTTATCACAAGCTCAGAGGTTGTGAAAAAATCTACTGCGCACTTCAATCGCTGCGTTGGGCGGTGCTCGCTACGATTTTTTCACAGCCTCTCAGGAAAAATTCATTTTCGCTGAACAAATCCCTGGATGCGAAAATGAATTTTCAATGCTGCCCAAGCATCTACCTCAGCACGTAACAACGTTTCCGTTAATGGATTGCACTCTAGCCATGCTTGTGAAATAGAAAGTTCGCAGACATCATCGCCAGCATGGATTTTAAGGCGGGGCAGCTTAATACTCATACGGCTGCGATAAAAAATCGCTGCCAGACGCAGCGCAATGGACTGGGCCAGGTTGATAGGATTAGCTAAAAAATCACTGACTTTGGTTAGTGATCCTTGATGAGCAAGGACAAGTTGACTCAGTTGCGCTTGTTCCATCTTGGAAAAACCGGGTATGTCTGCATTCCCGAGTATATAGGCAGAATGTTTATGATAACCAGAATGTGCAACTGAAATGCCGACCTCATGCAGGCGTGCCGCCCAAGATAACAGTCGCAAGGCATCTTCTACGGTTTCTTCATCTGGATAATTAGCAAGGAGTTGCTTGCCAAACGTCAAGGCTAGCGATTCTATACGCGTTGCCTGCGCAGGATCAACGCGATAACGTTGCATAAACTGCTGCACGGAAACTTCTCGCATATCTTCGTTATGAAACCGGCCAAGCATATCGTAGAGTACACCTTGACGCAGCGCCCCTGTCGTAAGGAGCATGCGCTGAATACCCAATTCCTTGAATGCAGCAAACAGGATTGCAAATCCACCCGCAATCACCGGTGCGCGATCCGGGTATAGACCAGCAATCGCAAGTTTTTTAGTGTCACCCACCTTAAGAAGGTATTCACGAAATTTTTCCAAACCCGCTAAAGTAATCCCTTCCGTTTTATTGCCATCACCATAATTATTCAGTCTAAGGATACGGCCTAATGCTCGCGCCGTACCCGAGGAACCATACGCTTCCTGCCATTGCGTCGCTGAAAATTCCGTTGTGATGCCTTGTATTTCAGTTTGTGCCGCAAGTTCTGCGCGTTTCATAGCGCCTTTGGTAATTTTTCCATCCGGGAAAAATCGTAGACTATGACCGACACAGCCCATATAAAGGCTTTCCAGTTTATTAGGTTCCAACCGGGTACCAATGATGAATTCCGTGGAGCCGCCACCGATATCAATAATCAACCGGTTATTATCAGAAGCAGGCAGGCTATGCGCGACCCCCAGATAAATGAGGCGTGCTTCTTCATGTCCGGCAATAATTTCAATCGGAAATCCCAGCTCTGCTTCGGCTTTTCCCAGGAACTCAGCAGCATTTTTAGCTACACGCAGCGAGTTTGTTCCAACCACGCGCACGGCATGAATTGGAAACCCTCGCAGACGCTCGCCAAAACGTTTCAAACAATTCAAGGCACGCGTCTGAGAAGCTTCATCCAACTTTTTGTCCGCAGTCAGCCCTGCAGCTAGACGAACCATCTCTTTCAAGCTATCGAGGGGATAAAGCTGCTTGTCTACAACGCGCGCTACTTGCAAATGAAAGCTATTGGAACCGAGATCGACCGCAGCAAGGGTTGAATATTCGCGCATGACGCTATGCCTCAAGCTAACTCCATCACCGCATCAAAAATAGCGCAAAGGTAAGCCACAGACCCCATTCTTTAGGATAGGTAAAATCAGCTCTTGAAACGGAAGCAGGCATGGTTAATAGAACGAATACAGCGTTAGCCCTTGATTTCACGCTCTATTTCATCCGCCGTGACATGACGGACATCCTTGCCTTTGACCATATACACTACATACTCAGACATGTTTTTGGCGTGATCGCCAATGCGCTCAATCGCCTTCGCCACAAAAAGAATTTCTAATGAAGTAGAAATTTTGCGAGGATCTTCCATCATGAAGGTTATCAACTGCCGCAAAATAGCGCGAAATTCTTCATCAACCAATTCATCCTGACGCACGATATGCGCAGCCGCATTCAAATCCAGACGGGCAAACGCATCCAGCGCTTGGTGCAGCATGTCCAGCGCGATTTTAGCGACATGCTTGATTTCGATAAACCGCGGCGTATGTAACTTATCCGTCGAGTAAATAAGCCGCGCCATGCGCGCGATCTTGGCTGCTTCATCACCAATTCGCTCCAAATCGGTGATCGTCTTGATCACTGTCATGATCATGCGTAAATCACTGGCGGTGGGCTGTCTACGTGCAATGATTTGATTGCAGATTTCATCGATCGATACTTCCATGGCATTGACACGATGATCGTTGGCAATGACTTGATCAATGATATTTTCATTCCCTTCAACTAAGGCTTCTATCGCATGCTCGATCTGTTCTTCAACAAATCCCCCCATCTGCAGCACACGCGTGCGTACTTCTTCAAGATCCGCGTCAAATCTTTTTGAAATGTGTTCTTTACTAACCATATCGTACCTTGTAATGATTCAGATGCAGCAGTTTTTGTAGTAAACAAGCCATAATTGTTTACTTGGAATGCAAATATCAGACAGTAATGGTCTCAACACCGTTATCTGTGCCTAGTAATAAAATATCAGCACCCTTCCGGGCAAATAATCCGTTGGTAACCACCCCTGCTATTTGATTGAGGGTCGTTTCCAATTCAACCGGATTCATGATTTGCAAACCATGCACATCCAGAATGATGTTGCCATTATCGGTAACAAACCCCTGGCGCAGCGCAGGATGCCCCCCTAATAAGGTGATTTCACGTGCTACGTAACTACGCGCCATCGGAATGACCTCTATTGGCAAGGGGAATGTACCCAGCACATCGACCAATTTACTCTGATCAGCGACACAAATGAATTTTCTTGCTACCGCCGACACGATTTTTTCACGGGTCAAAGCACCGCCGCCCCCTTTTATCATATGCAAATGTTTGGTAATTTCATCTGCGCCATCCACATAGACGGGTAAATCCACCACGTCATTAAGATTGAGTACGTCTATACCATGTTTGCTCAAGCGTTGTGCCGTTGCCTCGGAACTAGCAACCGCACCTTCGATTTTATGCTTGATTGCAGCAAGCTCATCTATGAAATAATTAGCGGTCGAACCGGTTCCGACCCCGACAATTGATCCGATCGGGATATGTTGAATGGCGGCCTGTGCGGCCGCACGTTTTTGTTCATCTTGCGTCATGGTATTCCTATGTCAAAATCAAAAAAATCATTCATCAGGATAGTATTAACTGACAATTTAAACAATGATTATGTTGTAGCCAGCAAACGCCTCATCCCGACTTTGTTCGGCACGCTCCCTGACTCATGGGAAGAAACCAAAACATTGAACTCATCATCAATAGTCTATGTAATATGATTTTCTATCAAGAGTATCATAACTTTAAGGCAAAATAATGACCATAAAAGCTCAGTTTATTTCCTTATGAATATCATCAAATTGCTCCCCGATAACTTGATCAATCAGATCGCTGCCGGCGAGGTGATCGAACGGCCCGCCTCGGCACTGAAAGAAATTCTGGAAAACAGTATCGATGCCGGCGCTACCGAGATTGCGGTACAAATCATCCAGGGTGGTCTTAAACTGCTGCGCGTAACGGACAATGGAAAAGGAATTTCTGGCAGCGATCTGCCCTTGGCGCTTGCGCGCCATGCAACGAGTAAAATAAGCACACAAGAGGATTTACACCGAATAGCCAGCCTTGGTTTTCGTGGCGAAGCACTCGCCAGTATTGGCGCAGTTTCCCGCTTATCATTAGCGAGTTATCAGCCAGGTGCCAATCATGCCTGGCATATCCAAGTAGAAGGCGGGCACATTGCTCATCCTGAGCCTACAGCACGCACTGCAGGTACCACCTTAGAGATACGCGATCTTTTCTTCAATCTACCAGCGCGCCGCAAATTTCTAAAAACCGAAGCCACTGAATTTGCGCATTGTGAAGAAGTATTCCGACGTATCGCACTGTCCCATACCGATATTACCTTTAGCCTACAACACAATGGCAAAACACGCAGTCACTGGCATGCGACAGATACCAGTCAACGCATTACCGCCGTTCTCGGTGAAGCATTTGGTCAGACTGCCGTGCTAGTTTCCGAGCAAGCGGCTGACATCAGTTTGCAAGGCATGGTTGCATTACCCGCTTACTCACGCTCTGCGCGTGATATGCAATATTTTTTCGTTAATGGACGTTATATCAGGGATAAGTTAATCACTCACGCTTTACGCGAAGCGTATCGTGACGTATTACATCTGGATCGACATCCTGCCTTCGTATTATATCTTCAAATCAATCCTGAAAATGTCGACGTTAACGTTCATCCAACCAAAACCGAAGTACGCTTCCGGGATGGGCGCGCCATTCATCAATTTGTGCTTCACAGCGTCAACAAAGTATTGGCATCACCCCAACGTCAGCCAGAGATGTCAACACCCCCTTCCGTCATGACCCAAAAAACCCAACATTCCGGGTATTCAGCAACGCGTTATTCAGGGCAAGCAAATTTACCACTTAATAGCATCGCACAACCTCCTGCCTTTTATCAGACGCTATTTGGTACCGACCCGTATTTA
The DNA here is from genome assembly GCA_964401225.1 of uncultured Nitrosomonas sp. Classification (GTDB taxonomy): domain Bacteria; phylum Pseudomonadota; class Gammaproteobacteria; order Burkholderiales; family Nitrosomonadaceae; genus Nitrosomonas. The sequence continues at coordinate 686 of CAYNXU010000092.1, read as the reverse complement.
CCGGATACCCATCCGGACAATCCACCCATTCAGTCTGCACAGCAATCCCACCCGCTGGGCTTTGCATTGGGGCAACTCCTTGGGGTATATATCCTGGCGCAGAATGAGCAAGGTCTTATCATTGTCGATATGCACGCAGCCCATGAGCGGGTAGTTTATGAAAAACTCAAATTAGCGCTTGATCATCAGAATTTATCCGTGCAACCGCTGCTTATCCCGGTTAGCCTTCAGGCTGATCCATTAGATGTCGCCACTGTGGAGGATAATCAATCGGCTTTAAATGAGCTGGGACTTGATATCGCAGTGCTTTCACCAACTTCCTTAGTCATACGGGCCGTACCCATGATGTTAAAGGACGCTGACATAGCCAAACTGACACGCGATGTGTTAGCAGAAATTCGTGAATTCGGCGCTAGCCAGCTTTTAACCGGTCGGCGTAACGAACTTCTCGCCACCATGGCATGTCATGGTTCTGTTCGCGCCAATCGTCAATTGACGCTCACAGAGATGAATGCCTTACTGCGTGATATGGAAGCAACGGAACGTTCCGATCAATGTAATCACGGCAGACCTACCTGGTTTAGCATTAGTATGGCTGAACTTGATAAAATGTTCATGCGTGGCAATTAGCCTGCCCGGAATGAAAGACATTGACAGTGTTTTATCGCTTAAGGCCTTTTACAACC
>CAYNXU010000091.1:2952-6177 GCA_964401225.1 uncultured Nitrosomonas sp. | reverse complement strand
GATAAAGTTCCTCCTTTTCTCAAGGGAGCAGGGCAGGGATGGTTAACTGCAGAATATGGCATGTTGCCATGCTCGACAGGTGAGCGTATGCAACGGGAAGCAGCAAAAGGTAAGCAATCAGGGCGAACCATGGAGATTCAGCGCCTAATCGGACGGGCATTACGTTCCATTATTAATCTGGAAGAATTGGGAGAACGTACCATCCAGATTGACTGCGATGTGATACAGGCAGACGGTGGAACAAGAACCGCGAGTATTACAGGTGCGTTTGTGGCCCTCAACGATGCGGTTGAATATCTTCTCGCGCAGCGGTTAATTACAAGTAATCCAATTCGAGATCATGTTGCAGCCATCTCGGTGGGTATCCATAACGGCATACCTTTGGTTGATCTGGATTACAACGAAGATTCTTCTTGTGATACTGATATGAATGTCGTGATGACAGGAAATCTCGGTCTGGTTGAAGTGCAAGGTACTGCAGAAGGCGCGGCATTTAGCCGGAAAGAATTGAATGTCATGATGGACATGGCACAGCAGGGAATACAGGAATTAATTGCCTTACAAAGATCAGCACTCGCAGTGGATAAATAAAGTTATGCAAAAGCTTGTCATTGCCAGCAATAATGCCGGTAAGCTAAAAGAAATCCAGCAATTACTCACATCACTGGATATTGTTGTTATTCCGCAATCGAGCCTGAGGGTGACTGAAATTGAGGAGCCTTATGGTACATTTGTTGAAAATGCTCTTGCCAAGGCGCGGCATGCGAGTCGCTATACGAAGTTACCTGCACTCGCAGATGATTCCGGCATTTGTGTGAATGCGCTAGGTGGCGCACCCGGTGTGTTCTCTGCCCGCTACGCTGGTGCACCAAAATCAGACGATCGAAACAATGAAAAACTAATCGAATTATTGAAAAACCAATCCGATCGGCGTGCCTATTATTATTGTGTGATCGTTTTAGTGAGGCATGCGGATGACCCTCAGCCAATCATTATCGATGGGAGCTGGCATGGCGAGATTGTATTGACAGCACGCGGGGAAGGAGGGTTTGGCTATGATCCATTTTTTTTCTTGCCAGAGTTGAACATGACTGCAGCTGAACTCCCTATGGAGCACAAAAACCAGATCAGCCATCGGGGGAAAGCACTCCAAAAATTGGGCGAATTTCTCGTTCACTACCCACTTTGATTTTATCTGCATTATAAATACACATTCAGTTAATTATGGCAACGACTATTTCCGTTTCATCCATACTTAATAGTCAATCGCTCAAACTTAAATCTCTTCCACCACTGAGCCTTTACATCCATATTCCATGGTGTGTAAAGAAATGTCCCTATTGCGATTTTAATTCGCATGAAATGGATAAAAAAACAGATGAGTTGCCGGAGAAAGAATATGTATCGGCACTTATCCGTGATTTGGAAATGGCTTTGCCTCAAATCTGGGGGCGATCAATCAGTAGTGTTTTTTTTGGAGGAGGCACACCTAGTCTTCTAAGTGCTCAGGCAATCGATGCGATGCTTACCCAGGTAAGAATGCTACTACCACTGGAGATTTCTGCTGAAATCACGCTGGAAGCTAATCCAGGTACATTCGAAGCACAAAAATTTGCGGATTTTCGTGCCGCAGGCATCAATCGTCTGTCCGTAGGTATTCAGAGCTTCAATCCAAGGCATTTGCGATCGTTAGGGCGAATACATGATGATAGGGAGGCGCATCGTGCGGTCGAGATAGCGTTGAGAAATTTTGAGAATATTAATCTTGATCTGATGTATGCGTTACCTAATCAAACCCTGCAAGAAGCCTGCAAGGATATTGAAATTGCCTGTGCTACAGGGGCTCCACACATATCAGCGTACCACCTGACTCTGGAACCCAATACACTATTTCATCGCTTTCCCCCCAGTTTGCCAGATGATGATCTTTCAGCCGAAATGCAATTGATGATCGAGCAGGTCACGTCAAATTCTAATTATACCAATTACGAAATCTCTGCATTTGCCAAGGCCGGTTACCAGTCACACCATAATTTGAATTACTGGCAATTTGGTGATTATTTGGGGATTGGTGCGGGCGCTCATAGCAAGATCAGCTTCCAGGATAAAATAGTACGCCAAATGCGCTATAAGCAACCAAAGCAATATCTTGCAAAAGTTCTGGGTAAGGAAAGTGGCGTTGTCAATCCTGTACAATCTCAACACGAGGTTCAGGTAAAAGATCGTATTTTTGAATTTATGATGAATGCGCTGCGCCTATCCGATGGGTTTCAGCCGGAAATTTTTCAAGCACGAACTGGTTTGTCGATCACGGTTGTTCAGCGGGAACTTAACGAAGCAGAGCAACGTGGTTTGATCAGTTGGGATCATCATCGTATTATGCCCACAATGACGGGAAGACGGTTTTTAAATGAATTGTTGCAGATTTTTTTACCTAAAGAATACGATCCTATTTGACAATTGAGAGGTAGCAAGAGTTAGTCATCTCAGCAATAAGCAATCAACCTTTTGTATAAGCGTATTTCTCATGGCTTACGTAAAATTGGAAGAGGTTGTTGAAACAATGCTTGAGACAGAAGCTAAAAAAGCGATGCTTTCAGTTAAAGATATGTTGATATGGGGTACCTTGGTTGGTGCTTTTCTTGGCTTCGCTATGAGTCTTGCTGCCTTGGCAGGTGCCAGACGTAAAATATAATGTTTACGTCTGCAGGGGGCTGGAAGTTAGATTATTGTAGAGTTGTTGTTGAACACTCCAGTGTTCCGCAAGACAAATCAGAAGTGATTATTGCGGACAACTGTCTCAGCAAGGATAGTTCTTGCTTCATGGGTTACGATTTGAAATTGGTTGCCTTGGTTTGTTCTGATAGATAGATATTATTGGATGGTGTGTTTGGCCGTGCCATCTACAACGGCATTAAGTGTATCGAGTGTTTTTCTGCCTAAAAGCAATGGTGTTGAGAAGTGTGATCGGTCGATAAGGTTGACTGTAATATTATAAAGTTTTCCATCAAAATAAATGGGCATCTTCACAACTGGACGCGGATCATATTTTTTCGATTGATTCTCATTAATCCGATTCTTGATCTTGGCAATGCGTACTACGGGTAAATCATATTTAGGTGCATCTTTAATATCTGGATGGGAAACCTTAAATTTTACATAGTCTTTACCATTCTTTTCATATAATTGAATGTCCTTTGCAGAAAGTGACGCTGTCGCTGCGCC
>CAYNXU010000091.1:0-2852 GCA_964401225.1 uncultured Nitrosomonas sp. | reverse complement strand
AAGCCGTATAGCGATATTTTTTGATGAGCAGTCTCTGTGGATGAATCGATATGATGAAGGGGCGTTGCGAATTATCTGATTTTGTAATGAGATTCGTATCCGGTTGCTGAGCTAACTCATGATAGATTACTTCAGCCTGTAATTGTGCCTCCCGGCGTGCTGACTCCCATTCATCCTGACTAATTTTCCCATCTTTATTAGTATCAAATCGCATTAACAGTTGCTGTTTATCTTCTTTCCAGTCATTGATCAAATTGCGCATGACATCACGTACCGACTGATGGGTGGTTGGGGATAGGGTTCTAAATTGGCCAATGATATAAAGCGATTGACCCGGCAAAATTAGTCTTTCTTTATAACGATAACGACTTTGGTGGCTATTCAGTATCGATTGACTCTCTAGTATATTTGTTGTGGTAGGCCATTCGGTATTGCCATACCATACTAACGGTTCATTGCTGTGGACTTCTGCGCCAACTGGATCGACAAAGCAGTTGCTCATTCCATCGAGTAGCTTAAATCGATGATCACTCGTATTTTGATAAATGGTATTCCAGCGTGTTTGTGAACGACCTTTGTGTATAAAGGTTTCTCTGCATTCGATTTGGCTGTGATACCAAATACAGCGATGATTGGATAAGGGGGCATAAATGAATTGATCGTCAATCAGTTGCCCCTTGCCCTCCACCTCAATATAGCCTTGATGTGCGGAACGTAGTTTCGCGGTCGGGGTATCTTCGATAATACGTAGTCGCTTCCAGTTGCGAAAAAAAATATAAAAACATATCAGCGCAATCAATATGAATGCACAGAGAATAAACTCATATTCTTCTAATGAGAGTTCAGAGAATACACCATTCACAGCAGAGTTATATTTTAACCAAACAATTTGCCCATATCGACATCTTGCTTGTCAGCATCATCAAACTCAAGCAAGTCGCGTGCTTTGAATCTAAACCAGCTGGCGATAATGACTTCTGGAAACTGCTCAATGCGTACATTATTGATTTTTACCGCTTCGTTATAGTACTCACGACGGTCAGCAATGCTATTTTCCAGGTGGGTAATGCGAGTTTGTAAATGCTGGAACTTTTCGCTGGCTTTCAATTCGGGATAATCTTCAACCACGGCAAATAGGCTGCCGAGTCCGGTTCTTAACATATTTTCGGCTGAACCGAGTGCGCCGATATCACCTGCTTCACGTGCTGTGGCAACGCGTGAGCGTGCGGTAATAATTTGCCTGAGCGTTTCTTGTTCATAACCCATATATTGTTTGCAGGTTTCAACGAGTTTAGGTAACTCGTCATGGCGTTGTTTGAGCAAAATATCGATATTTGACCAGGCTTGCGATACAGAATGTTTTAGATCTACTAGACTGTTATAGATCATGATGCTATAGACCAGTACAATTACGATAAATACTAGAAAAATATAGATAGCGACATCCATGTTACTCCTCCTCCAAGTGTCATCTTTTAAGCATACCGTAACGACAATGTTGTAAAGGATTTAAAAAGAAATAGGTATGGGCGCTATTTTCTAGTAAAAATTAAATCCCATACATTGTGTCCTAGTCTTAAACCGCGTTGCTCAAATTTTGTGAGTGGGCGATATTGCGGGCGTACAGCATAATCGATTGCTGTATTGGTAAGGTGTGCTTCATTATGGAGAACAGATAGAATCTGCTCCGCATAATCTTTCCAATCGGTAGCGACATGAAGATAGCCGCCAGATTTTAAATGCGTGCATAAGAGTGATACAAAAACAGGTTGAATTAGCCGTCGCTTATGATGGCGTGCTTTAGGCCAAGGATCAGGGAAAAAAATATGCACGCCATCAAGTGACTCAGTGAGGAGCATTTGTTGCAAAACTTGGACTGCATCATGTTGAATGACGCGTAAGTTTGTCAATTCAAGCGTGCTAATTTGATTTAGCAAACTACCCACTCCGGGTGTATGGACTTCTATGGCCAGATAATCATTTTGGGGATGTTGTTTAGCAATCATTGCTGTCGATTCTCCCATGCCAGAACCTATTTCTAGAATTTTAGGGGCGTTTCGCTCAAAAATTTGTTCAAGCTTAAGTGGTTTATCGGAAAACGGAATTCCGTACACAGGTAACAGTGCCTCATAAGCATGGCGCTGCGCATTTGAGATACGACCCTGGCGACGCACAAAGCTGCGAATAGACTGTGATGTCAAAGCGGAATGGCTATTTAAATTAATTTGGATGGAGCGAAATGAAAATCACTTGAACTGTGCCGGTAAGATACCTTCAGTCGGTGAGCTTGGGTTAGCGCTATAAATTTTCTTTGGCATACGCCCGGCGAGATAGGCTTCTCGACCGGCTTCGACTGCTTTACGCATGGCCGAGGCCATCAATACAGGATTTTTGGCTGTCGCGATAGCCGTATTCATTAATACCCCGTCGCAACCTAGTTCCATTGCAATCGCAGCATCCGATGCAGTGCCTACACCTGCATCTACCAGTACCGGAATCTGGATCCTATCAATGATAATCTGCAAGTTCCATGGATTGAGTATGCCCATTCCCGAGCCGATTAGCGATGCGAGAGGCATAATTGCAACACAGCCAACTTCTTCCAATTGTTTGGCAATGATGGGGTCATCTGAGGTGTAAACCATTACTTGGAAATTTTCTTTGACAAGAATTTCTGCAGCTTTAATGGTTTCTACTACATTGGGAAATAGTGTATCCGGATCTCCGAGTACTTCAAGTTTTACCAAAGAGTGCCCATCGAGCAGTTCTCGTGCAAGCCGCAATGTTCGAATTGCCTCATCGGCGGTGTAACAGCCGGCAGTATTGGGTAGCAAGGTATATTGAGAAGGCGG
>CAYNXU010000090.1:0-6208 GCA_964401225.1 uncultured Nitrosomonas sp. | reverse complement strand
TCTGCAATCCGATCTGCCGTTCCTGGCGGGGCGTAATGGTGGCTTGGGATACATCACCCAGATCCGGAAGATCATCTGCAAAAATATGAGCAGGAAATAGGAGCGGTAATACAATGATCAGATAATGAAGTTTCATGCGAATTTGATGATTGTTTACAAACCAAGTTCCCGTGCAGACCAATAAGTAGGGTAGCCGCTCAACCGGGATTACTCACGCTTTATGTGAGCCCAATTCATGATCAATTTGGTTATCGCATACTTCAAAATTCAGTTTATATAATCCCTCATCCGGCCTTCTCCCAGCGGGAGAAGGTATAGCTGCCGAATTTTGAGGTGCGATGAGTATATCAAAAGGGTAATACAGCATCGGGCTTGAATTGCAGTATGACCTTGCGAAAATCTTGTTGGATACGTTGCAGCGCTTCCGTATCATCCGCCTCGAAGCGTAATACGGCAACAGGGGTTGTATTCGAAGCTCGGATCAAGCCAAATCCGTGTTTGTATTCGACTCTTAGGCCATCGATGGTAATCACACGTTCCGGATGATCAAAGCGGGCATTTTTCTGAAGCTGCTCTATCAACGCATGATTCTCACCCTCTTTCAGTTTGATTTGTAATTCTGGGGTACTCAGCGTATCCGGAAGCGCGTGCAAAGTCGCGCTCATATCGCTTTGCTTGCTCAATAATTCCAGTAATCGCGCCGCTGTATAGAGTGCATCATCAAATCCATACCAGCGTTCCTTGAAAAAAATGTGACCGCTCATTTCGCCTGCCAATAGTGCGCCCGTTTCTTTCAGCTTACCTTTAATGAATGAATGACCTGTTTTCCACATGATGGGCTTGCCGCCATGTTGCTCGATCCATGTGGCTAAATTGCGTGTGCATTTAACGTCGTAGATAATCTGCCCGCCAGGGTTTCTGGCCAAGACATCAGCAGCAAACAGCATGAGTTGGCGATCAGGATAAATGATGCTTCCGTCTTTGGTGACCAAGCCCAACCGGTCGCCATCCCCATCGAAGGCAAAACCAAGCTCTGCATCAGTGGTTTCTAAAGCATGAATGACATCCTGAAGATTCTTGGGCACAGAGGGATCAGGATGGTGATTGGGAAATGTGCCGTCTACCTTACAAAATAATTCGATCACTTCACACCCCATGCTTCGATAGAGTTCCGGCGCACAGACGCCAGTTACACCATTGCCGCAATCAACCACGATTTTTATGGGATGAGTCAGTTTGACATCGCTGACTATGCGTTGAATATAGGTAGCGGTGATAGCCTGCATTTGGTAATTGCCCTCACCATGCATCAGATCATCGTGTTCAATACGGTGACGTAACGCTTGAATCGCTTCGGCCGCGAGAGTTTCACCACCCAGCACTATTTTCAGGCCATTGTAATCGGGTGGATTGTGACTGCCTGTGATCATTACGCCAGTATAGTCGCAGAGCTCATGCGCTGCGAAGTAAAGTATCGGTGTGGGCACCCTGCCCACATCGATGACTTGAAGACCGCTTTTTTGGAGGCCACTTGCCAAGGCTTGTGCAAGGGAAGGGCTGGATAGCCTGCCATCTCGTCCGATCGCAATAGCATTGAGACCGCGCGCACGTGCTTCAGAACCAATGGCATGGCCGATCATTTCAACCACGTCAGAGGTGAGCGCAGTGTCGACAATACCTCGAATATCGTAAGCTTTGAAAATTTCGGGGGGTACTTTGTTCATTATGTAATGTCTTGACGAATTGGGATATTTAAAAGTGGATTATATCCGTTGGGCTTTACACCCGGAGTTTAGCCCGAGTATTCCATAAATTCACGTGATGATCACGCAGGATTTTGATTAATAGGAAAAGTTTTGAGAAGGCGTGGTGTAGAGATTCATACACCCCACTGAACAAAATCTTTCTTATTAATTAGAGGACAAGTGAGGGCGCGTGTCGATTTATGAAGTATTCGGGCTAAATGGCTAGCTGATCAGAAATACAGATTACCTGATTGATTCAATGATGTCCTGCTTTTGCGCCACCTTTCAAGATGTAGCGTGTGCCACAATAAGGACATTGTGCTTCGCCAGTGGCTTCAATGGGTAAAAAGACACGCGGGTGACCATTCCATAGCTGCATGGAGGGTATTGGGCAATGCAAAGGTAACTCTTCCTCCGTGATTTCAATTTGTCGTTGATTGAGGGTGGTTGGGTTATTCATGAAGTGCTCCACTAAACTAAAAAACTAAGTCAAACATAATGCAGCCAATCAGCATGATTGGTTGCTTTGCCGCTGACGCAATCGAAAAACATGGCTTGCAGCCGCTGAGTAATTGGGCCGCGTTTACCATTACCAATGACTCGATTATCGAGTTCTCGAATGGGCGTGACCTCTGCTGCGGTACCCGTAAAGAATGCCTCGTCTGCGCAGTAAACCTCATCTCGGGTAATTCGCTTCTCGATGACCGGAATATTCAGTTCTTGTGCCAGTTCGATGACGGAGTTACGAGTGATGCCTTCCAGGCAAGAAGTCAGATCAGGGGAGTAAAGCTTGCCCTGCTTAATAATGAAGATATTCTCTCCGGAACCCTCGGCAACATACCCGTCGACATCCAGGAGTAACGCTTCTTGATAACCATCTTGTGCAACCTCTTGGTGCGCCAGGATAGAGTTGGTATAGGTGGCTACCGATTTTGCGCGACACATATTGATATTCACATGATGGCGGCAAAACGAGGAGGTTTTGACACGAATGCCATTTTCCAGGCTATCTGGCCCTAAATAAGTCCCCCATGGCCAGGCAGCAATGGCGACATGGACAGATAGATTTTTAGCGGATAATCCCATTGCCTCCGGGCCGTAGAAAACGATAGGGCGTATATAGCCGGATTCAAGCTGATTTTGTTTAACGACCTCCTTTTGCGCCTGCATTATCGTGGCTCGATCAAAAGGTATCGTCATCTTGAAGATATTGGCTGAATTAAACAGGCGGTCAGTATGCTCAGTCAAACGGAAAATGGCGGGTCCTTTATTCGTTAGATAAGCGCGTAGGCCCTCGAATACGCCCATTCCATAGTGTAGAGTGTGAGTAAGTACATGCGTGGTAGCATCTCGCCAAGGAACCATTTTTCCATCGTACCAGATTACACCATCGCGATCCGCCATTGACATTAAAGGACTCCCGATAAATATTCGTAAAACGACATTCTAGCGTATTTTTTTATCAAGTAATGATAGCTTGGCCTGATTTATACGCTTCGCACCTCAAAATTCGGCAGCTATACCTTCTCCCGCTGGGAGAAGGCTGGATGAGGGATGATAAAAATCGAATTTTGAGGCGCGATGAGTATACTTGCAGGGGTCTCTAAAAATTCGAATTGAAAGGATAAATCGCGCGTTATTATTAATTGATACAAAAAATCATGTGATACAAATAGATCATCTTCATTCGTTGTGGGGAGGTTTGTTGCAATGGACAAGGAACTTTCTGTTGATGAAATTGATATTGATGAAGTCGCCGATGACATGATTCCGGTTAGTCGGGTCGTGAAGATCATCGACGACATTGAATTCCTCAAAGAAGATTACGAAGAGACTGAAATTACGCTGAGCTCTTTGGGGCTGGAGTAGCTTCAATGGATATGGGTGAGGGCGGATAGCCTCCTAAGCATTATCCGTTTTCTTGATATCACCTATCTCCAGCGCTGCTTACTTACGCTATAAAGTGCTCATGACCACGCTTGTAAGGCGCAGCTGCAGGGTGCTATAAGCGCAGCGCATTGCACCAGATAGTTCAGTATAGGCACATCCGGCGCAATGCCCGATGGTTATTGCGCCTTACTCGGGTTGCCCTCAAAAAGATACGATTATCATCGTGTATCACTCTCGCGGTGAGCATTATAATTGACCCTTTCGGGTAGTATTCTAATGCATATATCCAGAGCTACTAAACGCAGAGTAAAAAAGATTGGCCTGCCTGCTGGAACCTTGCTGTATACGGGTGAAAGAGGGAAAAATGGCATCAAAGTTACGCTCATAGACTACGATGCGCAGAGCTTCGAGGAGCGTACCCTGAAACGGGTGGATGAGTGTTTGCCTTATAAACTCAAACCGACCATTACCTGGATTAATGTGGATGGTGTGCATGATCCTGTGATGCTGGAGAAATTAGGCGAAAGTTTCGGTCTGCATCGTCTCGTAACGGAAGACTTGATGAACATTGTGCAGCGGCCGAAATGTGAGGATTTTGGTGACTACCTGTTTGTCGTTCTCAAGATGCTTTCCTATGACGAGAAAGAAAACAAGATCGTTCCAGAGCAGATCAGTCTTATCCTTGGACAGAAATTCTTGCTGACTTTCCAGGAGGATATCCGGGGAGATGTCTTCCATTTAATCCGCGATCACTTACGTGCCGGTAAGGGAAAAATAAGGAAGATGGATACCGACTATCTTGCTTACGCGTTATTGGATGCATTAGTAGATAACTATTTCATCATTCTTGAGAAGCTGGGTGACCGCATTGATTTGTTGGAAGAGGAATTGATGACGCGGCCCGGCAAAAATGTCATCGAGCAACTCTATCAATTGAAGCGGGAACTCCTGTTTGTGCATAAGGCAGTATGGCCATTGCGTGAAGTGATTTCATCGCTGGTGCGGCGAGAATCCCCATTGATTCATGAAATGACCACACCCTACTTGCGCGATGTATACGATCATGTTGTGCAAGCCATCGATAGCGTAGAAATCTACCGTGATATGCTCACGACCATGCTCGATCTCTATCTGTCGAATGTCAGTTACCGGACGAACGAGATCATGAAAGTATTGACGATCATCGCCACTATTTTCATGCCGCTGACCTTTCTTGCTGGCGTGTATGGCATGAATTTCAAATATATGCCTGAGCTTGAGTGGGAATATGGTTATTTGCTGGTATGGATGATTATGATCGGGCTGGGTGTGGTCATGATCGGTTACTTTAAGAAAAAGAAGTGGATGTAATCTTGCATGAAAAGCCTGGCGCAGTACATACGGCGCAATGCCCGTTGGTTATTACGCCCTACGCGGTCTGGGAATGGTTTTGTTGTGGGATGCGGCTTGTAGGGTGCGGCTGTAGGGTGCAATAAGCGCAGCGCATTGCACCAGATAGTTCAGTATGGGCACATCCGGTGCAATGCCCGATGGTTATTGCACCTTACGCGGGTTGGTGCCAATGTGTTCACTCTATTGGATTTCAGAAGTGAGTTTGGCAAGCTGAACACTCTCTTGAGGGGAGAAATAAGCGATTTCACTAGCGATATCCTTGCCGAGCAGTATTTTTAGTTGGGTATCTTCGCGTAATTCATTGCTTTCTATCAGTTTGACGGGATTTGGCATGACCTGGTTAATTTGCTCAGCGAGTTTATGAGCACTGGCATGGTAGTGTATTTCAGTTTCCGCTTGTTGGAATGTTGGGTGATTGGTTAAGCGCGTTTTGTCATAGCCGAATCGTTCCAGAAAGATAGCGATGTTTCTGGCCATGCCGGTTACGCCATTCCCATTGGAAACTTCGATCCGCTTAGTGTGCGCGATAGCGGCTGAATTTTTTTCGGGAACGGTATTCTCTGCCTGATTGCCTTCGATAGGACTTAGCTCAATAGGTGAAAGCGTGAGGGATGCGGTCACCGGTGCGACATTGGGCGCTGCAGCAGGTGTTGCCAGGGGGGCTGCGATAGACTCTATTTGACTTTTTTCATGATGATTACTGAACTCGTACACGTTCGGCGCAATCCGCACTAAAGATTGATGAGTGCCGGGGTGTGCGGGTAATGCTTGCGGCATAGTGGCGGTAACGGTCATTGCCTGCGATTTCTGCGCGCCAGTTGCAACCGTAGCGGTTATTGCCACAGGTTCGCTCGCTCCCATTTGTTTATGCGCAGTCGCCAGATTCCGGCTGGCTTTCTGATTGTGCGGATCGAGGTGAATCGCTTCCTGGAATGCGACGGCGGCTTCGCTGTAGTGTCCCTGTATAAGGTAAGCATAGCCGAGATTATTATAAAGATAGGTGGCAGAGGGGGTGAGTTCGATAGCTTTGTGAAGATGTTCCAAGGCTAAATCATAGTCTCCTTGCGAAGCGTAGACGACGCCCAGGCCGTTGTGTGCTTCCACATAATCAGGGTTGACGGCCAGTGCTTTTTGATAAGCTGCGATGGCGTTTGCGTAACTGGTTTTCCGGTGATAGTAGC
>CAYNXU010000089.1:3631-6263 GCA_964401225.1 uncultured Nitrosomonas sp. | reverse complement strand
GAGATGGGGGGCAAACATTTCGATAAAGTCATAAACATAGCTGCGAATAAAACTGTTACGACTGATACCGATGCGAGTCGTGCTGGCTTCAAACAGATGACTCGCATCAATTGCGCGGAGATGTTTGTCGCGCTGTGGGTCGAAAGCCATTTTTGCCAGAATGCCAATGCCTAGCCCAAGCTCTACATAGGTTTTGATTACATCGGCGTCAATTGCAGTAAGCACGACATTTGGAGTTAAGCCCTTGGATTCGAATGCTTGATTGATTTTTGAGCGACCTGTAAATGCGAAGTCGTAGGTAATGATGGGGTATTGAGTAATCGCTTCCAGCGTCAATGGTTGTCGTTTGAGGAGTGGGTGCTTGGGTGGAACAATGATGCTGCGGTTCCATTGGTAGCAGGGAAGCATCACAAGCTCCTGAAACAACTCGATGGCTTCAGTGGCAATCGCGAGATCAGCTTCACCTGATGAGACTAAAGTCGAGATCTGGGTTGGGCTACCTTGGCGTAAAATAAGTTTGACCTTTGGGTAACGTTCCGTAAAGCGTTTGATGACAGAGGGAAGTGCATAGCGTGCCTGAGTATGTGTTGTGGCGATGATCAGTGTGCCGCTTGCCTTGTCGCTAAATTCCTGGCCTATCTGCTTTAAGTTTTCTGTATCTCTGAGCATTCTTTCGGCAATTTTGATAATGGCCTGCCCTGGTGGGGTTATTTTTACGATACGTTTACCATTGCGAACAAAAATAGTTACGCCCAGTTCTTCCTCAAGAAGTTGAATTTGTCGGCTGATGCCGGGTTGTGACGTATGGAGACTATCTGCTGCTTTGGATAGATTCAGATTTTGATTGGCGATTTCACATAAGAAGCGTAGTTGTTGGAGTCTCATCAATTTCTTTTATAACAAAATAATATAATATTCTAATTTTATATTATTATGAGATATATGTGAGTGCTGTTATGATATGCCCCATCCAAAGAAAGTGAAACTTTCCGGGAAGGATAGCGTAAGAATAGGTGTCCATTCTTTCAGAGTGAAAAATCCTTGCCTGGAGCAATTAAATAGCCAAACAACCTCAAATGCTCAATCGATTGGTGCTGCGGTTTGTTCCTGAAGTTGGGGCGGATTGAGAACAATTAACGCCAGAGGGTAGATATCGGATAAAATAGTAACAAAAATTGTTTTTATTTTATCCTCATTGGCAGCAAGCTGGTGTGGTAAAAACTACGGAGAGAAGAATCAGGATGGATTATTTAACCGATCTCGCTAATGATGAGGAAATCGATTCATATGATCAATCGCTACAGGATTTTTTTGCGCAGCGAGTTGATGTTGATCGATTTACCGCCACCCGGCTGCAAATGGGAATTTATGGCCAACGCCAAGAAGGCGTCAATATGGTGCGTATCAAAATTCCCGGTGGACGGTTGATCTCGAAGCAGTTGAATGCCATTGCGGACGTACTGGAAAATTATGTGCAGCATGGTGAGGCGCACATTACCACTCGTCAAGATATTCAATTACACTATGTGCCATTGGCGGATACACCGGCTGTGATGCGCCATTTGGCAAAAGGCGGGTTGACAACGCGTGAAGCATGCGGGAATACGATACGTAACGTAACCGCTTGCCCGCTGACTGGGGTCTGTCCACGTGAGCATACCGACATCAGTGATCATCTCAATGGGGCTGTCAAACATTTTCTGCGTAAACCATTGAATCAGTTGATGCCGCGCAAATTTAAAATGAGTTTCTCTGGCTGTGAATCAGATTGTGCACAAGGCATGATTCATGATCTGGGCGTGATAGCAGTGAGGCAAGGAGAACGCTTTGGTTTTAAGGTGCTGGTAGGTGGTGGGCTGGGACATAAGCCTCACGAAGCGATTGTGGTTGAGTCGTTTATCGAAGAAAAAGATTTGCTGCTGGTAATAGAAGCAGTGCTGACCCTGCATAACAAGTACTCTGATCGCGTAAAACGTGCTAAAGCACGTATTAAGTTTTTAGTCGATAAGTTTGGGGTGGAAGGCTTTGTTGAGAAATATCGCGAAGAGCTTGCGCGAATCAAAGAGGTGTTATCTGATCAGGATTACCCAAAAGGGACTTGGGGTGAGGGTGAAGATAGTGAAGTACCTGGTCCGGGCGCGCCCCGCTCACTGTTTGCGCAGAAGCAACAAGGTTTATTCGTGGTGCCTATCAGTGTGCGCCTGGGGCAATTAACAGCAACCCAGATGCGGGGAATCGCTGGGATATTGAAGCAGTATGATTTGTCAGAGATTCGCACGACACAGGATCAAAATCTGATGTTGGTTGATGTAGCGCAAAAAAATATAGCGGCTATTGAGTCTGCATTAGCAGGTCTTGGTTTGGGTTTGCCAAAAGCAGGCGACAATGTGGTAGCTTGTCCTGGAACTTCCACGTGTCGCCTGGGAATTACTTCCAGCCCGACGCTTGGAGGAAAATTATCAGGTGGAAGCGATGATCTGCGAATTCGTGTCTCGGGTTGCCACAACGGTTGTGCGCAACCCGAAAGTGGTGACATTGGGATTTATGGTGAAGGGAAGCGCATGTATGGTAAGTTGGTGCCTCATTATCAAATGTATTTTGGCGGTAATGGTATGGCGAATGGCAGTTTAGC
>CAYNXU010000089.1:0-3531 GCA_964401225.1 uncultured Nitrosomonas sp. | reverse complement strand
CTGGGTGGTGGAGAATGTGCGGGTGCTAAACAATTACAGATTGGTACCTCTTTCTTTGATGCTGCAAACGAACGCAATTACCGTAATGCACTTAAGTTTCAGCGTAAATTTGAGGATTCGGTTAAATGTGCTGAAGAAATTGCACGTCTGATTGGCCAAGGATTAGCTCAACTGGTGGGTGGTCAGAAATATGAAAGTCTGGTAGAGCAAGCAGAAGAGTTGCGACGCGTATTGCCAACCAAGCCTAACTTATCGAAAACATTGGTCAAGCTTGCTCAGGATTTTACGCGTCCCGCCAACGAGTTGACTGATGCATTGTTGACTGAATGGTATGCAGAATTAGATGCATGGACAATTGAGGTGGCAGAGTTTTGTACGGGCTTTAACAGCCAACTCGATTTGACGGGTTCTCTACCGCAAACCATAGTCAAGCCACTACAATTTCAGAAAATTTCACAGTCAGCTACGACTTTATAAGATGTTTATTTGGCATACAGATAATAGATGAGTCAATCGAATGTAGCGCAGAAAGTCGAGCAATTACATATTTTACTTGCAAAAATACAGCAGGAGTATGCGCCAGTTGTGTTTGCCAGCAGTTTTGGCGCAGAAGACATGGTGCTGACTGATTTAATTGCGCGGTATTATCCAGGTATTTCTATATTCACACTGGACACAGGGCGTTTACCCCAAGAAACCTATGATCTGATGCAGGCAGTGAGAGATCGTTATGGACTTTCTATTCAAGTGTATTTTCCTGATGCGGCTGAGGTGGAGCGCTATGTTGCACAAAATGGCCCTAATGGGTTTTATCAAAGTGTCGAGTTACGCAAGCGTTGTTGTCATATCCGCAAGGTCGAACCGCTTAGGCGCGCATTGGCGGGTAAGCGCGCTTGGATTACGGGAATGCGTCGCGAGCAAGCCGTCACACGGGATAGTTTAGCAGTAGCAGTGTTTGATGTTGAAAATAATATACAGAAGTTTAATCCGCTCTGTGAATGGAGCAATGGTGAAGTATGGGCCTATCTCAAGCAGCATGATGTGCCTTACAACAAGTTACACGATCGTTTCTACCCGAGTATCGGGTGTGCTCCCTGTACACGTGCGATTTCACCCGGAGAGGACGTTCGATCCGGTCGCTGGTGGTGGGAGAATCCCGAATCCAAAGAGTGTGGTTTGCATATTGGCAAAGTTGCCTCGGTAAAATAGAAGATTATTGAATTTATTTATAGAAGTTAAGGAAGAATGAGCCATCGAATTTTTACCCACTTGGATGCCCTAGAAAGCGAAGCGATTCATATCATGCGAGAGGTGGCGGCCGAATGTACCAATCCTACGCTATTGTTCTCTGGAGGAAAAGATTCCATTGTTTTGCTGCGATTGGCTGAAAAAGCTTTTAGACCAGGACGTTTCCCGTTTCCACTGTTACATATTGATACCGAACATAATTTCCCGGAGGTGATCGAATTTCGCGACCACCGCGCCAAAGAATTGGGTGAACGCCTGATCGTTCGCAGTATGGAAGATTCTATCAAGAAAGGTAGGGTCGTGTTGCGATCTGAGAATCAAAGTCGTAACCCTTTTCAATCAATTACCTTACTGGACGCGATTGCAGAATTCGGCTTTGATGCTTGTATTGGTGGAGCACGTCGTGATGAGGAAAAAGCACGTGCCAAGGAACGTATATTTTCATTTCGGGATGAATTTGGTCAATGGGATCCAAAGAATCAGCGCCCTGAATTATGGAGCCTTTACAACACGCGGACCCATCCAGGAGAAAATATTCGTGTCTTCCCCATTAGCAACTGGACTGAGCTGGATGTGTGGGAGTATATCGAGCGCGAACAACTGGAAGTACCTTCTATCTATTTTGCGCATTGGCGGGAGGTCATTCCACGTGATATGGGATTGTTACCCGTATCCCATCTGGTGCAACCCAAAGAGGGGGAGTGTGTGGAAAAAATGATGGTGCGTTTTCGTACCGTCGGAGATATGAGCTGCACTTGTCCGGTTGCTTCCCAGGCTAAGAGTGTGAGTGAAATTATCGCCGAAACAGCCATGACACGTATTACTGAACGTGGCGCGACTCGGATGGATGATCAGACCTCAGACGCTTCAATGGAATTACGCAAGAAGGAAGGGTACTTTTAATTCAGTATGTTCTCTGGAAAATACGAGTTATTTCTATTTTAAAAATCAATTGTCAAAGGTTGTTGATTAAATGTCGGTAGTTGAAAATGTTGGGCTTGATCGCGCCGAGCTGTTGCGCTTTATTGCCGCTGGGAGTGTGGATGATGGGAAAAGCACGCTGATTGGGCGTTTATTGCATGACTCAAAATCGATTTTTGAAGATCAGTTGAGTGCTATTACGCGTACCTCAAACAAACGAGGGATGCAAGGTGTTGATCTTTCATTATTGACTGATGGCTTGCAGGCAGAACGCGAGCAAGGGATTACAATCGATGTGGCTTATCGTTACTTTGCGACACCCAAACGTAAATTCATCATTGCGGACACGCCGGGTCATGAGCAATATACCCGGAACATGGTTACCGGTGCTTCCACCGCTAATTTAGCAATCATACTGATCGATGCGCGTAAGGGTGTGCTGACTCAGTCGCGTCGTCATGCTTATCTAGCCAGTTTGGTGGGGATTCCCCATTTGGTTGTGGCGGTCAATAAAATGGATTTGGTAGGCTATTCATCCGAAGTATTCACGCAAATTTGTAATGATTTTTCTACGTTTGCTCAAGGGCTTAGCTTAAGAAATGTTGAGTATATTCCTATGTCTGCCTTGAACGGGGACATGGTGGTAGAAAGAGGCGACAAGCTTGACTGGTACAAAGGTAGGACATTGATAGATTTACTTGAAAATATCGATATTGAACATGATGTCAATCTTGATGACTTCCGTTTTCCGGTGCAATGGGTTTGCCGCCCTCAATCTGAAGCATTACACGATTTTCGGGGATATATGGGACGCGTTGAGTCGGGCGCTATTCGAGTCGGTGATCCCGTGGCGATCCTTCCTTCCGGATTAACCTCGCGCATCAAAGAAATTCTTTTGTACAAAAATTCTTTCGAGGATGCTTTTGCACCACAATCTGTCACGCTGACGATTGAAGATCATTTGGATATTTCCCGAGGAGATATGCTGGTGAAAACTGGAGAGCAGCCGCAGATCAAGAAGGAATTTGCTGCCATGCTGTGTTGGTTGTCTGAGCAACCCCTTGATTCTAGGCGTAAATATATCGTTAAGCACACAACTCGAATGGTCAAGGGAATGGTGAGTCAGATTGACTATCGCGTTGATGTCAACACACTCGATCACGAGGTGACGGATTTTCTAAAAATGAATGATATTGCACGTGTGATCATGAAAGTGCAACAACCAATTGTGTTTGATGATTATAAGCGTAATCGTGCTACAGGTAGCTTCATTATCATTGATGAAACGAGCAACAATACCGTTGCGGCTGGCATGATTTGCTAGGTGTTTGTTTTCGGGCAAATGAACAGAATCTTACTAGG
>CAYNXU010000088.1:0-6340 GCA_964401225.1 uncultured Nitrosomonas sp. | reverse complement strand
GCCATTGTTATCGGTGGCGTAGTCCTTTTTAATTGGCTACAACAAACACGTTATCGACGAAGCTTGAAGCAGGCGTTTGAGCATGACCATGAAGACGCATTACTGAAAACGAGCAAAACCAGTTGGGAAAATGAGCGCATAGAGCCAAAATTCAGCGATGACTCTTTCCATGCACCTCTAGTTGAATCAAGAACAGTACAAGAACATATACGTCCGGAACCTGACAATATCTTCGTTGATGAACAACCCATTGAAGAGCAAAAATCAATTAGTTTTGAGAGTACTATTAACTATATTGCCAGTATTCGAGCGAATAGTTTAATCACGCACAACAAGCTAACAGAATTATTGCAGCAAAAATTTGATTTTGGGAAACCTGTACGTTGGCTTGGTCTCAATCAAGATGGTCAGACATGGGAAGAAATTACCATCGAATCCCTTAATAACAGCGGGGGATATATTCAATTGAAGGGTTGTTTACAACTAGCTGATCGGGCGGGTCCGGTGAGTGAGGTCAATTTATCTCGATTCCGTGACATGGTCGAAGATTTTGCATCACAAGCAAATGCCGTAGTCGATTGCCCTGATATTACAGAAGCGCATACACAAGCAGTATCTCTGGATAAATTCTGTGCGGAAGTGGATGTCGTAATGGGCATTAATATCATCAGTAAAGATGGAGGTGCTTTTGTTGGCACGAAAATACGTGCTTTGGCTGAAGCATCCGGTTTTAGGCTCGAATCTGAAGGAGCTTTCCGTTTTCGCGATGACAACAATGCAATTTTATTCTCTCTCGGTAACTATGAAACAACCCCTTTCTTACCTGCCAATATGCGTACACTTACCACACATGGCATTACTTTCTTGTTTGATGTTCCGAGAGTAGCAAATGGTGAGAAAGTGTTTGATCAAATGACTAATCTTGCAAGACATTTTTCAACTACATTGAATGGCATCATAGTAGATGATAATCGTGTGCCATTAAGTGATAATGGTATTCGGAAAAGCAGGCAACAATTAATTAACATTCAAGCCGCAATGGCCGCATATAATATTCCTGCTGGCAGCGAAACGGCATTGAAGCTATTTGTGTAGTTGTCATTATAAAAACTTATCGACCAATCACTTGATACTACCGAATCATCTTTAACAGAAGAGAAAAGCATAAATAATGAATGAGTCTAATATACCGAAAAAATTTACTCCCATTCAAGTGCAGCTAGAAGCAGGTCGTCAATATTATTGGTGTGCATGTGGTCGTAGTAAATCTCAACCATTTTGTGATGGTTCTCATAAGGGAACAGAATTTGTTCCCTTAGCTTTTAGTGTGGATCAGGTAAAATCAGCCTGGTTATGTACTTGCAAGAAAACAGGGAATGCACCCTTCTGTGACGGAACACATAATAAATTGTAAGTGAATTCAAAAAAATATTTTTCTGAAAAAAGTTTCTTTGGTCGCAGTGGATAATACATTTGATGTTATAGCGTTCACCAAATAACATATTATTTAATAATGATACTCCATTAATGAATTGGTCTGAACTATATTGGCATCGGATTACACCGCTTCATGTAATCCTTTGGCCATTGAGTTTGTTATTTATAGCGTTGTTAGCATTCAAGCGATTATTGTATCGGCGCAATGTATTGCAATCAGTTAGACTGAAAGTACCCATTATCATTGTTGACAGCATTACGGTTGGAGACGCTGGTAAAGTATCTCTAGTACTTTGGCTAGTTAATTCATTAAGAATTCTTGGATTACGCCCTGGTATCATTAGTCGTGGTTATTCTGAAAATTATGGGCCACCCATTCCCGTAACAATCTCAAGTAAACGCAGTATCGTAGGAAACAAAGCATTGCTACTAGCTTATCAAAGCAAGGGCATTTGCCCAGTATGGATCGGGCGTGATCGGGATAAGGTTGCACAAGCATTATTAGCAGCTCATCCTGAATGTAATGTTCTTATCTGTGAGGATGGACTGAACGATCTTCGATTACATCGAGATTTGGAGATTGTGGTAGTCGATTATAGTAAACGAAATGTTGGCAATGGCATGATTTTACCCGCTGGCCCCTTAAGAGATAGACTTTCTCGTGTGAACATGGCTGATGCGGTAGTCATTAATGAGAAAGGCAGCAAAATATCAATTGATGCTGGAAATCATGTCAGGGTGTTCTACATGAGGCCGGAAAAAGAATATTTTGTAAACTTACTTAACTCTGATATTCATGCCGTTATTGCTGCATTTAAGGATAAACATATCCATGTAATTACTGACATCAATCATGCGGAAGATTTTCTAGAGCAATTATCGTATTTGAAATTAAATGTAAAATCACATTCTTATATCAATCATCATCAACTTAATAAGGATAATTTACTCCAGCTTCCAGATGCCGAAATCATTCTGATGAGGGAAGAAGATGCTGTAAAATGCCTAAAATTAGTCAATGAGAAATGTTGGGTATTGCATGAAGAAATATCGATTGATCCCGGATTACGAGAAGTTATATTAAAAAAATTAAGAGAAAGATTTATGGACCCAAAACTTTTAGATATTCTAGTATGTCCATTGTGCAAAGGCCCTTTGGTCTATAAAAAAAATGAAAATGAACTTATTTGCAAACCTGATCGCTTAGCTTTTCCAATTCGTGATGGTATTCCAGTCATGCTAGAGGAAGAAGCACGAGTTTTACCTGCAGAAGAAGATGTCTAGTGTATCCACTTAACAGCGCTAATTCAAAAGCAGAAATAACCCTCGTAAAACCCATCTGAAGTCAAATGGATTTACTTTCTCCATTTCCATCTTAACCATACCCTTAATTTTCTGAATGTATCGTTATCGATTCCATCTGGGAATATAACTATGCAACGAGAAAAGAAAGAATAAGAAGTTCTTAAGCTCAATACAGTTAAATATGGTGCTACGAAAGTATCGCTCTTAATCGTATACACGATATTTCGATTAGATCGGGTTTGTGCTGTACAAGTAGAACCATCTTCTGATAATTGTAAGGATATGATCGATTCCGGGGCACGTAACAATGCGTGATGCCACAAATATAAGTATAAACTTATGATCAGTAATACAATTCCTATGAGTTTAAGCAATACAGCCTCATCGATCATCCATAAAATGCAGGCAACTGTAAAATGTGCGGAACATAATAGCACTGCAAACTGTCTTGATGGTTTAAGTTGAACGGTCAATTCTGGCATAACTGGAAATAATCAATATTTCACCATGATCAGATATTTTTATAATTTCTATTTGGCAGACCTTTTTGCAAAATAATAATGAAATTTTTGATAATGAGTATGTTACACCTTTCAAAGGCAGTGAAATGGAGCTAATAAATACTCAAACTCATACCATTCTGGTTGATCTTGCCAATTTTGGCTTAATTCGCTTCTCAGGAGAAGATGCATCAAATTTTTTGCAAGGACAGTTAACTTGTGATCTCAGAAAAATCGATCTGCAGACCGCTCAATATGGTAGTTACTGCACTCCAAAAGGCCGAATGTTAGCAAATTTCATTCTCTGGTCTAATGTAGTAAATAATGAATATTTCATGCAGTTATCTGCTAATTTATGTGAAGTTATCAGTAAACGTCTTGCAATGTATAAACTGCGTGCAAAAGTACAGCTGAATATAATTAGCGATACAACGGTACGTATTGGTATTGCAGGAAACAAAGCAAAGATATTAATTGAAGAACTTTTTCAAATCACTGAACTACCTCAATCTTCACTTTTTTCTCTCGAGGTAATCCATACTGAGAAAGGAAGCATCTTGTGCCGGGCAACTGATCGCTATGAAATCATCACGACACCTGATCAGGCAATCGTAATATGGCCTTATTTGGCGTCGCAGGCAATACCGGTTAAAAGAGAGTACTGGGATTGGCTGGAAATTAAAGCAGGAATTCCTGTCATATTACCGGAAACACAAGAACAATTTATTCCTCAAATGGTAAATTTGGATGTCATCGGTGGCGTAAGCTTCCAGAAAGGATGCTACCCAGGGCAGGAAATTATTGCGCGCACACAGTATCTTGGTAAATTGAAACGCCGTATGTATTTAGTACATATCGACACATCCTTGCCTGTCAGAGCTGGTGATCACTTATTCAGCAATCAATTATCCGAGCAATCATGCGGCATGATAGTCAATGCATCTTCATTACCTGGGGGTGGATGCGATGCCCTTGCCGTCATTCAAACGACTAGTGTTGAAACCGATAAAATATTCTGGAAAAACCTACAGGGTCCAACTCTACAGATACAGCTTCTTCCTTATCCTTTGCCGCAAAAGCAATGAAATGCCTATCTCAAGTTACTTTGAATAAATTAAAAAAATTGTTCGTGGTAATGGCTGCAATCTCATTTAGACTCATTTCGCGCAGCTTGGCAATTTCTTCGGCAATATAACGAACAAAAGCAGGCTGATTAGTTTTACCTCGATAGGGAACGGGTGCGAGGTAAGGAGAATCTGTTTCAATCAGCATCCGATCGAGAGGGATTTTTCTAGCGACTTCTCGAATAATAGCTGCATTCTTAAAAGTTAGAATACCTGAAAACGAGATATAAAAATTCATTTCGATGGCTTGTTGTGCAACATCAAGATTTTCTGTGAAGCAGTGCATGACACCTCCCACACTATCTGCACCCTCTTCAGCCATAATATGCAGCGTATCCGCTGCTGCAGATCGTGTATGAATGATAAGCGGCTTATCACATTGCTTAGCAGCACGAATATGCTGACGGAAGCGTTCTCTTTGCCACTCAAGATCGCCCTTGAGCCGGAAATAATCCAGCCCAGTTTCTCCGATAGCCACAACTTTAGGATGATCAGCAAGTTCTGCTATTCTCAAAGCATTCGGTTCGATTAAATTTTCATAATCAGGGTGAACGCCCACAGACGCAAAAAGATTATGATGAGATTCTGCCAAGGAACGCACACGAGGAAAATCTTCTAAATTAACACTTACACATAGCGCATGTGTAACATTATTTTGCTGCATATTAGCCAGTATCTCATCAAGATTACTAGCAAGATCAGGAAAATCAAGGTGACAGTGTGAATCAACAAACATAATCAAAAATAATTTGGTTTAGATTATTATAAGCAGTTAGTAGCACTGTAGATATTTTTCCTTTTTGCATCAGCCCAGCAATTTGGGGTTTCATATATTCGAACTTGCTCCAATCTGAGCCGCTTGCCATACATTTCTTCAAATGCATGATCTAGCATATGAAAAGCTTTAATTGCCAAATTCTCTGCGGTGGGTTGTGTATCCAGAATGACTGTTTTATGGCCTTCAAGCGACTGCAAAAACTCAACAACAGGGGTATCTCCGACATAGACCAGAAAAGCATGATCCCAATTATCGACTATGACGTCTCGAGCTATGCGTTTAATTTCAGAGAAATCCATAACCATGCCTTGCTCTGATACACCCTCGTCAGAGATAATATTGCCTGACAAAGTAATTTCTATCACATAGCGATGACCGTGCAAATGACGGCATTGGCTGTTGTGTGTGGAAATACGATGCCCAGCATCAAATTCTAATCTTCGCGTAATCAACATTTAGTGGATTATACCATTGCAGCCTACTCCTAAACTATTAAGCATTTCAGATCATAGTCGAGATAGCGTTAGCATGACTTACGTTTATCCTGTTATCTCACGTCGCGCATCGGGTGTATCGGTAGGCATTAATCTGAATCCAAATAACGCCTGTAATTGGCGATGTATCTATTGTCAGGTACCAGATCTGAAACGCGGCACAGCACCCACAATAAATTTAG
Organism: uncultured Nitrosomonas sp.; assembly: GCA_964401225.1. GTDB lineage: Bacteria > Pseudomonadota > Gammaproteobacteria > Burkholderiales > Nitrosomonadaceae > Nitrosomonas. The sequence continues at coordinate 520 of CAYNXU010000088.1, read as the reverse complement.
CTAATCTTGAGCAGGAATTGCGCATCTTTCTTCATGAACTGCTTTATGGGAAATTTATGCTGGACAAAGTGCCACCTGAAGCAAGACGTATCAATGATATTGCCTTGTCGGGTAATGGTGAACCTACTAGTGCAAAAGAATTTGAGCAGATAATAAGCTTAATTGAACGGGTCAAATCAGATCTTCCTCTGCCCGAAAGACTTAAAGTCGTACTTATAACTAACGGTAGCTTGATTAATCGTGCTTATGTTCAGAGAGGGCTGCGTCATATGGCAAAACTGAATGGAGAGATCTGGTTCAAGCTAGATAGCGTGACACAAACAGGCCGGTTGCGCATCAATAATACGCGGATGAGTTTAAACAAGATGCATGACAATCTCAAATTAGCTACATCACTATGCCCTACTTGGCTTCAGACTTGCGTATTTCAAATCGATGGCGTGCCTCCTTCTGAGGAAGAAATAAACGCATATCTTAAATTTCTCGATACTATACGACTAGAAGACATATTATTACAGGG
>CAYNXU010000087.1:0-6383 GCA_964401225.1 uncultured Nitrosomonas sp. | reverse complement strand
AGGCGCGCTACCAGGCTACGCTACACCCCGGAAAGGCAGCTAATATACCTTTTCAGAAGCTGTACGTCAAACTCCAATTCAACTTTGAGTTCTAAAAAAAAGAATTTTTACTTCTACAGCGTGACATACTAACAATAAATCAACGCTCAGCTATGAGTGTGAATTGATACACCTGAATACATCCATGCATAGCTTATAGCACCCATCCTCACTTAAATCAGTCTTTGCTTTCTTTAATTGAAGGTCTCCTACACACATTAAATCTAGCTAAAGTTTTATAAATTATTGGATTCCCAGTCGTATAATGATCATATCGGTGCACCGCTTACTTGGAAGAATATTTCCGCTACTTGACCATGCAAAATAGAAGAATGACTGATATAACATTACACATCTTGTTTCACTAACCTAGCTAAGGTATAGTGGCGAACTGCCATTCTATATCCAAGCAGGAGAGCGTACTTTATTTAAGTGCCGCCGAAGGCGTAACCCCCCCGGAATCGCTCAGGTATAGTTAATAGAGAATATTAACTAAAAAAACTGCTTGTGACAGGCAATCTGGAGAGCGTCGAACAGTAAGTTCGGCCACCGAAGGGGCACACGGTCAAAATTCTACCGTAAAACTCTCAGGTAAAAGGACAGAGGGGTGAAGTCGCATGAGAGAAGACTTCATTTTTTTATCTTAGGGAGAAAATCTGTGCTAAAAACGACCCCTCTTAATCAAGCTCACCGAGACATGAATGCAAAAATGGTCGATTTCGGTGGCTGGGATATGCCTCTTCATTATGGATCGCAATTAGACGAGCATCATAAGGTGAGGCAGGATGCCGGCATGTTCGATGTATCACATATGCTAGTCGTCGATATTCAAGGCGAGAGCGTCCGTAATTTTTTGCGACAATTGGTCGCTAATAATGTTGATAAGCTTACGGTATCAGGAAAAGCACTTTATACCTGCATGCTTAATCCAGATGGCGGGATTATTGATGATCTCATTATCTATTTTTTATCTGAATCCTGGTTCCGATTGGTAGTCAATGCGGGAACTGCAGATAAAGATATTGCATGGATCACTACACAACGCGATAAATTTGCGCCAGATCTCGAAATAAAACCACGCCGAGATTTGGCCATGATTGCGGTACAAGGCCCCAATGCACGCACTAAAGTCTGGCATGTCATTCCGGATGCTCAGGCAATCACAGAGCATCTGAAGCAATTTCAGTCAGCAACATTCGAGCAATATTTTATTGCACGCACCGGTTATACCGGCGAGGATGGCTTTGAGATCATTTTACCAGCTAGTGATGCCGTGGATTTCTGGAAAAAACTCCATTCAGCCGGTATTGCGCCTGCAGGACTAGGGGCTCGCGATACGCTACGCTTAGAAGCCGGGATGAATCTCTATGGTCAAGATATGGATGAAACAACCAATCCACTTGAGTCAGGATTAGCTTGGACCGTCGACCTGAAAAGTGAACGTGATTTTATTGGCAAGCAAGCCCTCCTGCAGACCTCAATCAAGCAGCAATTAGTAGGCCTGGTATTATTGGATAAAGGTGTACTTCGCAGCCACCAGAAAGTGATTACATATCACGGGCAAAATGAGTCTGAAGGAGAAATTACGAGCGGTGGTTTTTCACCTACACTTAATCAGTCAATTGCTTTGGCGCGTCTTCCAGCAGAGATCACTATCGGTGAAGAGGTGCATGTGTTGGTACGAGATAAGAAACTTGCAGCCAAAGTAGTAAAATATCCATTTGTACGCAATGGCCAAATTCTGGTTTGACGCCAAGATCACTAAACCCTTTTCTAATTTTGGAGAAAAAACATGAGCATCCCAACACAACTGAAATATACAAAATCCCATGAATGGGTAAAATCGGAAAGTGATGGCACAGTCACCATCGGTATCACTCAGCACGCCCAGGAATTACTTGGAGATATGGTGTTTGTAGAACTACCAAAAATTGGACGCACGCTCGCACAAAAAGAGGAGTGCGCCGTGGTAGAGTCCGTCAAAGCTGCTGCCGATGTTTATTCCCCTATAGCTGGTGAAGTTGTCGCAGTAAACTCTGAGCTGGAATCCTCACCAGAAAAAATCAACCAAGATCCTTATCTTGCCTGGCTATTTAAATTAAAACCCGCCAATGCTGCCGACCTGGAAGGTTTACTTGATGCGCAAGGCTATGAAAATGCTTTGGAAAATGAAGCGCACTAATACCCTACTATTTTGTTTCTGATTCATCGCTCTAAATTATTCTAAATCTACCAACCATGCCATTTATTCCTCACACTGAAGAAGATGTCGTAGAGATGCTTGCAAGTATCGGGGCTAACTCTATTGAAGAACTATTTGATGAAATTCCTTCCACTCTAAAAACAGGTGCATTAACACGCGTGCCTGCCGGCATGACCGAAATGGAGATATCAAGACTCATGCTTGAGCGCGCACAAGCAGATGGTTTTTATCTTAATTTCATTGGTGCTGGTGCCTATGAGCACCACATTCCTGCAGCAGTTTGGCAAATTACCACACGCGGAGAATTTTATTCCTCCTATACCCCCTACCAGGCCGAAGCGAGTCAGGGTACGCTCCAACTATTGTATGAATACCAAACAATGATGGCCTCGTTAACCGGCATGGATGTATCTAATGCAAGTCTTTATGATGGCGCAACAGCGCTTGCTGAGGCTGCACTCATGGCTGTACGTCAGCATAAGACATCGCGCCGTATTCTGGTACCTAAAACCGTCCACCCTGTTTATCGCAAGGTGCTACGTGCTATTGTCGGCAACCAAGATATCGAAGTTGTGGAAATTCCCTTTTGTCCTGAGTCAGGACAGGTTATGCCCGAGCAGCTTGAGCAATTTGGCCAAGAAGAATTTGCTGCCCTCGTCGTTCCTCAGCCAAATTTCTTTGGTGTTATGGAACAGGTCGATACCCTCACTGATTGGGCACACGACAAACATTCATTAGTCATTGCTGTCGTCAACCCGATGGCGCTTGCCATGCTGAAGCCGCCTGGAGAATGGGGTGCAAAAGGAGCGGATATTGCAGTGGGTGAAGGTCAACCCCTGGGTATTCCACTTTCCAGTGGTGGGCCCTATTTCGGGTTTATGACTTGCAAGCAGGAACTCGTGCGGCAAATGCCAGGACGCATTATCGGTAAAACCGTCGATCTAGATAACAATCCCGGTTTTGTACTGACGTTGCAAGCGCGCGAGCAGCATATCCGTCGCTCGAAAGCCACCTCCAATATTTGTACCAACCAGGGATTAATGGTGACAGCGGCAACTATTTATATGTCTTTATTAGGTCCCGATGGATTACGTCGGGTAGCAGCTCAATCACATGCCAATACCCTGCAGCTAGTAGAGCAACTGGAAACATTGCCTGGTGTAAAACGAACTTACAGCGGCCCTTGTTTTCATGAGATTGCACTCACTCTATCAAAACCAGCGGGTGAGATTCTGCAAGCACTTAAGAAACACCATATTCTTGGCGGGGTAGATTTACAAGAATATTACCCTGAATTAAGCAATACATTGCTGATATGTGCTACTGAAACTAAAACAGCTAGTGATTTGAGTAAATACTGTGAAATTCTCGGGCAGATTCTTAGTAAATAGCACTTATTAAATCCACCATCATTTTCATTAGACTGATTTCAGCAAGGACGTCATCATGGTCACGCTTGCAGGCAACCCAATTAAAATCGAAGGCATCTTTCCAAAGATTGGCGACAAAGCTCCCCAATTTTCTTTAGTAAATAAAGATTTGGAAGATGTCACACTGGCCAGTTTCACCGGAAGGAAAAAGGTGCTCAATATCGTACCTAGTTTGGATACTCCCGTTTGCGCACTCTCTACCCGTAAATTCAACCAAAAAGCGAGCAGCATGAACAATACAGCCGTATTGGTCATTTCCGCAGATCTCCCTTTTGCCATGAGTCGCTTTTGTCAGGTGGAGGGATTAGATAACGTCGTGGTTCTATCTACCATGCGAGGCGCAGAGTTTATGCGCAACTATGGTGTTGCTATAGCCGATGGGCCACTTGCCGGTATTACCGCACGCGCTGTTATCGTGCTGGATGAAAACGATACGGTAATCCATGCTGAATTGGTACCTGAAATTAAAGAAGAGCCCAATTACGATGCAGCTTTAGCTGCTTTGAATTAATTTTCTATTTGTTAAAACCATCATGTTGATATTTGAACACTCACGCTCAGGACGGCGCAATTACTCTCAATCGCCAACCACCAAGGCAGAAAAACAAGCGATTCCACAGAATTTACTGCGTAAGACTCCCATGCTGCTTCCAGAAGTTTCCGAAATGGATACGGTGCGTCATTACACCCGCCTTTCCCAAAAGAACTTCTCGATCGATACGGAATTCTATCCATTGGGTTCCTGCACCATGAAATATAATCCACGCGCTTGCAATGCGCTGGCAATGCTCCCGCAATTTCTTGCGCGACACCCTTTAGCACCCGAAGATACAGGGCAAGGCTTTCTTGCCTGCATGTACGAATTACAGGAAATATTGAAAGATGTAACCGGAATGGCAGGCGTCAGTCTGACGCCCATGGCTGGCGCGCAAGGTGAACTCATCGGGGTAATGATGATACGCGCCTACCATGAGGCACGCGGCGATAAAGAGCGCACAGAAATCATCGTTCCTGATGCCGCTCATGGTACAAACCCTGCTACCGCCGTTATGTGTGGATATAAAGTTGTAGAGATAGCCACAGATAAAGTAGGTAATGTTGATATGGACGCATTGAAAGCTGCAGTTGGTCCACAAACCGCTGGCTTAATGCTGACCAACCCGTCAACTTTGGGGGTTTTTGAAGAAAATGTTTCGGAGATGAGCCGCATCGTCCACGAGGCCGGTGGGCTACTCTACTATGACGGCGCCAATCTTAATGCGGTTTTGGGCAAGGTCAAGCCAGGCGACATGGGCTTTGATGTCATCCATATCAATTTGCATAAAACGTTCTCAACACCGCATGGAGGAGGTGGACCTGGTGCAGCGCCCGTTGGTGTTGCCGAGCGTTTATTGCCATTCTTGCCTGTTCCTATGGTTGCGCATGAAAAAGGGGTATATCGCTGGTTGACCGAAGATGATGTGCCACAATCGATTGGACGATTGTCAGCGCATATGGGTAATGCTGGCGTCTTGCTGCGCGCTTATGTTTATGTACGTTTATTGGGCGCAGAAGGTATGAATCGTGTTTCCGAATACGCCACACTTAATGCTAATTATTTAATGGTGGAATTGCGTAAAGCCGGATTTGAAATTGCTTTCCCGACACGTCGTGCCAGCCATGAATTTATTGTCACACTAAAAGACATCAAGGAAAAAACAGGTGTCACTGCGATGAATTTAGCCAAACGACTGTTAGATAAGGGTTATCATGCACCGACAACTTATTTTCCGGTATTGATTCCCGAATGTCTGCTCATTGAACCCGCTGAAACAGAGTCCAAAGAAACACTCGATGCATTTGTTACCGCTATGAAAGAGATTCTTGTCGAAATTCAGGAACAGCCAGAAATGGTGAAAAGTGCGCCGCATAATATGCCATTACGTAAGCTAGATGACGTTAAGGCTGCTCGGGAGTTAGATCTAGCTTGGAAGCCATAACTTACTTTTGTTTGTAACCATCAATTTATCTCCCCGACAGGTTCCCATTAATAATTGGCTCTACCTGTTTCGGGGAAAAATTTTTAAATATTAGCTCCATCTTCCGCTAACCTATAAGCTAAGCATAATGCATACTCTTGTTTGTGGCTCTATTGCCTACGACACCATAATGGTATTTCAAGACCATTTTAAACACCATATTCTGCCGGATAAACTTCACGTATTAAATGTTGCTTTCCTTGTTCCCGATATGCGGCGTGAATATGGAGGATGTGCGGCTAACATTGCCTACAATCTCAATATGCTAGGTGGCCATCCACTGATCATGGCAACGGTCGGTGATGACTTCCAACCTTATGCACATCGTTTGGAAAAACTCAATTTAGCCAAAACCTATGTTCAGCAAATAGACAATACATTTACTGCACAAGCATTTATTACTACCGATCTGGATGATAACCAGATTACAGCCTTCCATCCGGGTGCCATGAATTTTTCGCACCTCAACTCAGTAAAAGATGCGACGGATATCAGCCTTGGTATCATTGCGCCCGATGGTCGCGATGGCATGATTACCCATGCACGAGAGTTTCATGAATGCAATATTCCTTTTATGTTTGATCCCGGCCAAGGATTGCCCATGTTCAGCGGCGATGAACTGATTGATTTTATCGACAAGGCTGACTATATCGCTGTTAACGACTACGAAGGCCAACTATTACAAGAACGAAC
>CAYNXU010000086.1:3120-6439 GCA_964401225.1 uncultured Nitrosomonas sp. | reverse complement strand
CACTACTCTTGCAGAAGATTGCTTGTCATAATCCAATTCCCTCCACCCAATCTCTCCGGGGCGTGGCCGTAAATTTGCAAATGCTTCGTCTGCATAGGCGTGTTTAGCTCGAGAAGTATCGATCATCAGAAAAAAGCCATTGTTCTGATAGCCATAATCGATTGCCGTGTTACCCGTGTAGGCTTCGCCCAGCTCCCATTCCCGGGGCGGCTCCCCGGACAACGGTAACCGTAAGGTACCCAAACTGTAGTGATGGATCGCCATCACTAATTGACCCAGGTAAACCCCCTCATCAATTTGCACCAACTCATCGACCAACCGGGTCATCGGATAGACCGGATGGAGCTCATGCCAACGGTAATTTAGCTGATACACAGCTTTGCCTTTCATTTCCTCGACAACCGATTTGCCCGGCAATGCCAGGAAAATTCCCCCTGTCTTGACATAAGGAATGGCTTTTTCCTTATCGAGATTGGTCGACAGCAATTGGCTGTCAAAACCTGCCGCACTGGTATCCAGGGGACGGTCCTTCAGCTCCCAGAACTGCGTCAGCACTGGTAAACCAAGGCTCTGTAACAAATTCGGCTGATAGGGTTCACGAAAAAAATTACGTCCTATGCGCGTGACCGTTGCGTCGTAACTACCCATCATGGCGGGATCGTTACCACATTTAACAGCAAATACTTCCCTGGAAACGGGCTCGAAAGTTTTTCCCATCCAGAGTCCCGTGCTCGCATAAATAGTGTTCCAGAGGGTCGCCATCCATTCGATACGGGCCAACATCGATCGGGTATGCCCATATTCTTTAGCGGTCTCCTTGAAATAATCGCTGTCACGTATGGAAATAGAAACACCAATCATCGGACCGTCCAAAGGAGTACTTTTTCCACATTTGAACAAGACCATCAGCTTCTCATGGATGCCATCCCACTCTGTACGCCGCTGATTGTCTCCCAGAATTTTCTGGTAACTGGCCAGCATGGGAAGAATCTCCCCCTTGAAATCATGAGTAACAATAGCTTCCAGAGAACTTGCCAGCGCCTGCTCCTCTTCCGCCGTCGCACATGGGAAATTCCCAGTATCGAGATATTTATTCATCTTCCTCCCCCTTCAGTCGATATTGTTTTAAGTTATGCATGCGTTTCTATTCAGTTAGTAGCCTCGTTGTTTCAGGTCTGCAACCATATTGATATACACTTGCGGAATATCGACGGTCGTTACCATGGCGCCGCGGTAATCCACCATATCGCCATGGGATATTCCTCTCGATGGATCGTTCGTGCGGATCAGTCCACGGAAATTCCCCCATTGACAGGAATGCATCGAAACCATGCCATCGTTCTCTCTTTCGTGCTCAAGCATCAGCAGATAAGTCGCTGCGAAAATAGGATCATCAACGGGTTGCTTCATGACGGTACCGTAACTTTGATAATAAACACCCGGCGCATCGACAACTTCCAGATTGAACCAGGCAAGAAAAGCCCGGGTTAATTGCGTAATGGCGAGCTTTGCCTGAGGCCTGTTATCACCGGTAATCCTGCCCAAGATATCCAGCGTCCCGAATCCAAGTTTCTGAGCCAGCCACCTGAAGAGATTGGTTTTCAATAATCCCTTTTTATCCGGAATATCCCCCACTACCAGGTCTGCTACACAGGTACCACGATGCGGCGTGCAAACCGTGGTCAGGCTTGCTACCTTATCGGCCATCCCTAATTTTGAGATCAGGTACCGCGCCTCAAGCCCACCCTTGGAATGAGCGATGATATTGACCTTCTCTGCTCCAGTATGCACCAGTATCTCGTCAATGCGCGGCTTCAGCACAGCCGCACTGTTTTCATGCGTATTCCAGGCATCAAGACCACCCAGGAATATTTGCGCACCATGGGCTTCAAGGATTCTGGGTATACGTCCCCAAGAATTAAGCAGCCGCATATCATCCCGTAAACCAATGCCATGCAACAAAACAATCGGAAATGCCGTCTGACAACTTTTACTCGGCACGCTATGGGACTGGGCATGATTGATCATGTTCATGATAGGGAGTGTTCAAGGAGTGCGCAGACAGTCAATACAATGCTGAATTTCTGCCTGGGTCATGAATGAAGTATTGGGATATTTCCCGATAATGCCGAAGCGTTCAAGCTTGTCCTGCCACAATGGATTATAAGGAATCACATTGGCGGTTCTAATCCCATGCTCACGAAGAAACTGGGCGATACCCCTAAGATTTTCATCAGTAGCCGTAATCTCGGGTATCAAGGGAATGCGAACTATCACGGGAATCTTAGCGATTTTCGTTAAACGAACGAGATTGTCCAGTATAGGGCGATTGGAATGTCCGGTATAACGGCGGCTCGCCTCATCGTCAATCAGTTTGATATCAAAATAAATCAGATCAAGCCATGGCAATAACAGACGGCAAAAGCGGTCAAAATTGAATAGTCCATTGGTTTCGATCGCCGTGTGGATATGCGCTTCCTTGAGCTTCTTGAAAAATGCATGCAAGAAATCCATTTGCATTGTGCATTCCCCTCCAGAAGCGGTTACCCCACCACCCGTTGCATCAAAAAAAGGTTTGTCGATGACAATACGGTAATAGAGTTCGTCCACACTTAACCATTCACCGACCAATTCCAAGGCATGTTCCGGACAGACTTCTGCACAACGTCCACAAAACGTACACGCCGCATGATTGATCCGCAGCCCATTATTTTCCATGCGCAAGGCACCGCTAGGACATACCGATAGACAAGGCACACCGCACTCGGCTGGCTTGCACAGCTCTTTCCTGAAGGAAAGTGAAGGCCCTGGGCTCAGACCCTCAGGATTCTGGCACCAAATGCAGGATAGCGGACAACCCTTAAAGAATATTGTAGTGCGAATACCCGGGCCATCCTCACTAGAATTACGCTTGATATCAAAGATAAAACCCTTGGGCTCGGTTTCTGTTGTCATATTCGCTCACCTATTTGAAGTCTCAGCCGAAACTTCAGGTGGTCTTAGGAAGATCCAACGAAAGCTGAATATCCGTGGCGATGGCACCTAGCTTGAAAAGGTGACCTACATGCCCGGTCAGTTGCACTAGATTCTCAAGCAGCAAGCCAACGATATCCACGCCCTGACGCCCCAACAAGCCGAGAATAGACTCAACATCCTTGAAACGGATGACCAGATCAACCTGGCTCGCATCCTGCTCGATCCGATCGGCAGCAGCTTCATCCAGTATTTCTGTGGAAACCACGGCCAGGGAATTCAACGCTTTACCGAAGGGTGTTTCTATATAGAGTTGCTCTGGTTTAGGGCAGAATTTCAGCAGCAC
>CAYNXU010000086.1:0-3020 GCA_964401225.1 uncultured Nitrosomonas sp. | reverse complement strand
AAATGGCAACCAGCGCATGCTGTTCTTGTCCCGTATCCAGACTGAAATTGGCACGCTGAATGATCTCACTACGCATCTGCGGACTTAATGTAACGAAATACGCGGAATAGCCGGCCACCCGAATCATCAGATCCTTAAAGGGCTCCAACGCTTTCCTCTCGGTTTCTCCTGCCCCCGCCTGACTCGCCGCTGTAGCCGCTTTATCGGCAGCCACAAGATCAGCGATAGAAGAAACGCACATTTGCACCAGCACACCATTTTCATCCGTAAACGTTTTCATGTAGCGGGCGAACAATTCAGTGTCTTCTTCGAAATAACTCGGATCACGCGTGGTCAGACTCAGATTATAGGTATAGCCATTTTGCACTGTGTTGGCATCTACCGAAGTCACCGAAAGCATATGATCAAGTAGGGTAACTGGCTCGCCGTTCGTCTTGACGATGCCCGGGCAGGGTGTAATACCACTCGCGAAGGGCTCTCCGCTCTTGCGTCCATTCGGAGTAGCCTTGGTCAACATACCAAAACCAGCATGATTGGTCATGCTCCAGTAACCTGGCAGATAACGCCCTCCACGATGCGTGCGGTATTGGGCAAACACCGTTTGCAACATTTCCGTCAGCAGATGCGTATAGCGAACTGCCACCTCATTGTTATAAATCCCACCCGGCGTTTGATCGACACCCGCACCATATTTCGGAGCCAAGCGAATCGCTTCCCGAATTTCCCGCAAACGCGCCTTGCTCAATGTGGGAAGCCGGATCGGCGCATCCTCGGGATGCAACCATAACTGGAAGCGATCCAGATTGGTTTTCCAGAAACTTTGCTCCTCAAGGTTCTTTTCATCAAAATCGGCTTGCAGGGCTGCCAGTAATTCACCTGCCGTCATCTTGCCTGAAAAAACCAAGGCGTCGAGCACGCAAAAGGAATCAATGACGTCGGCCAGGCCGATTACCGCGACACCGGCGGAATTGTATTTCGCTCCACCTGCGGCCACATCGCGGAAAACAGCATCATTGCGCTCTGGGGTATTCGTGGGTCCGGTAAATAAGCCAGAAAGGAAAGGGGAAGCACGATCCTTTTCATAAAAGCGCCCTAAATAGTTGTTACACTGCACAATATGCCGCGCCATTTCATTTAATTGAAAACGGAAAGCTTCAATAAATTCCTGCATGGATTTCATCTGAGTAAGCGGTGCAGTCGTATAAGTCGATGCTCCATAGAATAAATTGGGCGATTTGGGACCAATGCCATCGCTGCGGTGCTTGCCACCGTAAAGCGCAAGCTCCAACACTGCAGGAAGTACCATCAAGGTGGAGCCGGTATTACCATAATGCTTACCCGCTGCATTCTGCTCGATACAGCCGATAGAAGCATAATCCAGGGCATCAGCCAAGGCTTCTTCCTTGCTCACGCCGGCATGCGCTGCATAATAATTCGCCATGGCAGGAACCACTGCTGCATCGCCATGTAAGGCAGGTGTGGCGCGCGTCAGTATGTTGACCTGACAAATACGCTTAAGATAAGAATCCATGACTTCCAGCGGCAGCGGATTACCTTGAGCATCCCGATGATGCACGTCCCGGTGATAACGGGCGTGTACATTGGGGTCACGGATGGAAAGAATCTCGGTGGCTTTGAGTATGATATAAGTCATGTCATTGACCGCATCGACTACTTTGCCATTTTCATAACGGGTCCCACCCACCGTCAGTGCTTGATTGGAGCCACTACCCGCGAACAAGACTTCCGAACCGGAAGTGGACAAAGGCACATGATCGGAACATCCGAGGAAAAAATGGCACACCAGCTCCACTGCTTTACGGACAAATGCATCTCGCTCCAGCGATGTCTCCAATTTCTCCCAGTCGCGTAGATAATAGGGATTCAACAACTGATCAAGACGACCTATGGACAAGCCGAAATTGGTATTTTCTTGCAACAGTAAGTGGTAGCAAATCCAGATACAAGTCAGCGCCTCATGCAGGGATTCAGCGGGCTTAGCAGGCACTTTCCGACAGATTACAGCAAGCTCTGCATTGCCGACTTTCTCAGCCTCCTCAGCAAGGTGCTTGGCATACATCTTGGCACCTTCGAATACTTCAATTACACCCTGCAGAAATTCCACCTGATCCTGCGTGTTAGCCAATCCTTGGGAAATATCCTGACGTGCCCGCTCGATCAGTCCATCTAGCCCATATTTCAGCACACGCTCGAAATCAGGCACCGTGTGTGAAACACACGTCGCCTTGTCAGAAAGAAAGAACGCAACCCGCTCCATCAACTCCTGTGCCTTGGGTGTCTGCCCAGCCATTTTATTGAGTGGTGGATCAATCGAAGCAGGATAGTTTTCACCTTCCAGATGATCACGGTTTTCAAAATCGGCGGTATCATAATCACTATAGCGCGCAATTTCTGACATTGGCTTTTGCTCCAGCCAGAAGGGAAATATCTCCCGATTGAGGCGATCGGCCACTTCAGAGCGAATCTTAAATGGATTTTGGGGGCGACTAGCGACCGTTTTTAACTCCGGCCAAATACAGTAGCCAATAGTATCCATGTACACCACTGGGCCAACGAAACTCGTGGTGGTATGGCCCGGTAACAAATCATCGCGCCTGACCTGTGGAGTCTTGTTGGAAAAGATATGCCTTAGCGCTTTTGCTCTGCGAGTATACGGCGGAAGATCCTTGCTCTCCGGGCGGCGTAGAAATTCAGTGAGTAGACGAGGCAGCTCATCGCATATTTCGGGGGTACCTTCCGGCTTGAATAGCAACTCCCGTCTTTCCTTGACCACCGGAAACTGATCCAAAGTAATGCCACCAAGCGCCAAGTCTTTAAGCGTTTTGACTTTGTCAGGATCATCATTGGGGATGGGAAAAAGACCTACTCTACCCGTTAATGAGACTGTGGCTTGAGCGTCTTCCTCAAGTTCAACCGTAATACCACCGCCGGATTTTGGAAATTGGACAGACATCATTGATCACCTCTGCGCCATGAAAAGGATATTAAAAGGAAATTTC
>CAYNXU010000085.1:0-6473 GCA_964401225.1 uncultured Nitrosomonas sp. | reverse complement strand
CATTATCCTGCCAGCAGCAGCCGGGGGCGATTTCATCGGTCAGGTTTTCATTCAGATCAGCCGCATCGCCACAGAGAATGACCGGACGACCTTTAGGTAGGTGGATGAGCAGTGACATGTGACCTGCCGTATGACCTGGCGTCGTGATGGCGTGTACGCCAGGGGCTAGCTCATATTCACCGGTTTGTATGCACCAGTGAGACGAGTTCGTCAGCTCATCGGCAAATATTCCCCCATCCAGTCCAGTTTGAGCGGCTGCCAGTTCATCGCGGTGCACATGAACTTCACAGCCGGGCAGATCGCATAGCCCGCCAGCGTGATCGAAGTGCAGATGGCTGATGAATACCAGATCGATGTCGGAAGGTTGCAGTCCCAGGCGTGCCAGGTAGCGCGGAATACGCTGTGCCTCCAGCATTTTGGGAGGTTCGATGGTGGGGCGCATGGTGTCGAAATAACGGGTGCACAAAGCCGGGTTGGTTACCTTGCGATAGTCGCACCCAACGTCATACAGGATGCGGCCATGGGGTGTTTCAATCAGATAAGCCAGGATGGGGGAATCAATCCACTGACCATAGCCACGGTTACGCGTTGAGATGATTTTCTCGTAGCGGATGGTGCCAGTGAGTAATGTCCATATTCTGAGCGCATGGGGCATTTTCTTTGTAACCGTAGCTTCATGTAATTATACTCATCGCACCTCAAAATTCGGTTTTTATCATCCCTCATCCAGCCTTCTCCCAGCGGGAGAAGGTATAGATGCCGAATTTTGAGGTGTGAAACGTATAAATTAACGTGTAATTGGTTTATATCTAATCCGCTTAGGTTTGGCGCCTTCTTCACCCAGACGCTGGCGCTTGTCAGCTTCATATTCCTGATAGTTACCGGCATAGAAGGTAACTTGCGAATTGCCTTCAAATGCCAGAATGTGAGTTGCAATACGATCCAGGAACCACCGATCATGAGAGATAACCAGTACGCAGCCGGCGAATTCCAGCAGCGCATCTTCCAGCGCGCGTAGCGTTTCCACATCAAGATCGTTGGAAGGTTCGTCGAGCAGCAGCACGTTACCCCCGGAAATCAGCGTTTTTGCTAGATGTAAACGGCCTCGTTCCCCCCCGGAAAGCTGTCCCACCATTTTCTGCTGGTCGGAGCCTTTAAAGTTAAAGCGACCAATGTAAGCGCGTGAAGGTGTTTCATATTTGCCAACGACAAGCATATCATTGCCATCTGACACGGCTTCAAAGACCGTTTTGTTGCTCTCCAGGATGTCACGTGATTGATCCACATAGGCAGTTTTGACGGTTTCGCCAATTTTGATAATGCCTGAATCAGGCTGCTCACGTCCGATGATCATACGAAACAATGTCGATTTGCCGGCGCCATTAGGGCCGATAATCCCGACAATAGCCCCGGGGGGTATTTTGAAGCTTAAATTGTCAATCAGCAACCGGTCACCAAATGCTTTGGAAACATCGGTAAATTCAATGACTTCATTGCCAAGCCTATCGGCCACCGGAATAAAGATCTCCTGTGTTTCGTTACGCTTTTGATATTCTTGTGAATTGAGTTCTTCAAAACGCGCAATCCGTGCTTTGGACTTGGCTTGCCGCCCCTTGGGATTTTGCCTGACCCACTCCAGTTCCTTTTTAAGGGCTTTCTGCCGGGCAGATTCAGAGGATTCTTCCTGTTTCAGGCGAGCTTGTTTCTGATCCAGCCAGCTTGAGTAATTGCCTTTCCAGGGAATGCCGAAGCCACGGTCGAGCTCTAGAATCCACTCGGCTGCATTATCAAGAAAGTAGCGATCATGGGTCACGGCGACTACCGTACCAGGGAAACGCACCAGGAATTGTTCTAACCACTCGACAGATTCAGCATCCAGATGGTTGGTAGGTTCATCCAGCAATAGCATGTCCGGTTTCGATAGTAAAAGCCTGCATAGCGCTACGCGGCGCTTCTCGCCGCCGGAAAGGCTTTTGATAATCGCTTCCCACTCAGGAAGACGCAAGGCATCAGCGGCGACTTCCATTTGCTGAGCAGTATCGCCACCACTCGTTGCAATGATGGCTTCTAGGCGTGTTTGCTCGGCAGCTAGTGCATCAAAATCCGCATCAGGTTCAGCGTAAGCAGCGTAGATTTCATCTAGCTTTTGCTGGGCGCTGACAATATCGCCCAACCCTTCTTGCACTGCTTCGCGTACGGTTTGCTCCGGATTGAGTTGGGGCTCCTGCGACAAATGACCAATTTTTAGATCAGGCATCGGTGTCACTTCACCTTCAAAATCCTTGTCTATCCCGGCCATGATTTTTAATAACGTGGATTTGCCCGAACCATTCAGACCAAGCAAACCTATTTTTGCGCCAGGGAAGAAGCTAAGTGAAATATCTTTAAGAATCGTGCGCTTAGGTGGAACAGTTTTGCTGACACGATTCATTGTTAAAACATATTGAGCCATAAAGTGTGGGTAAAAGTATGAGTTATTAAGAATTTAAATTTATGAAGGCGTTCTAAAATTTGAGACCGGATTTTGATATGAGAGCTAATCAAGTGCAAATAATCGTCCTATCCATTCACTTAATCTTACATGCTGCCAGCTTATCTACCGAGTATTAATTTAATCGTTCACTGCTTGCTGAAGGTTTCCTTAAACCGTATCAAGCTACCGGGGGAGAATTCATGAGAGTTCAGGTGTATTTCAGATCAGGTATTAGCCAAATATTTATCGTCTCCAGAGACATCTCCGCCATTGAATTTAGGCGTATCGCTGAAGCAGTAGGGGGAGGTATCTGCCGAGTAGAGTTTATACAGAAAAAAGAAAAATTGAAAAAACTGAATACAGCTTATTAAAAATCAACTTGTTGAACGGGGTTTCTGAAGAAATGGCAATCTCATCAGCCTATAGCGCCTCAAATATACCAGCCGCTCCCATCCCACTGCCAATGCACATTGTAACCATACCATATTTCTGGTGGTGCCGGCGTAATCCGTGTAGCAGGGTCGCCACGCGAATTGCACCTGTTGCGCCAAGCGGATGACCCAGTGCGATCGCTCCTCCCAGTGGATTTACCTTAGCGCGATCTAAACCAAGCTCATTGATGACGGCCAAGCTCTGTGCTGCGAATGCTTCATTCAATTCGATCCAATCAAGATCATTTAGTTTCAAACCTGTTTGCTTGAGCACTTTGGGAATCGCTTTGATCGGGCCAATTCCCATGATCTCGGGCGGAACGCCTGCGACCGTATATCCAATAAAACGTCCAATCGGGGTGAGATTGAAGCGTTGTAATGCGGCTGCGCTCATAATCACGACGGCGCCTGCACCATCTGACATTTGCGAGCTGTTTCCGGCTGTGACCGGGCCATTTGCAGCAAACACGGATTTCAATTTACCAAGCGCTTCTAGACTGGTATCGGCACGGGGCCCTTCATCCGTGTCTTTTAGTGATTTCACGGTCATGATTTCATGCGAAGTAAGATCCGGTCTTTTCTCCTCAATCAGGTAAGGTGCGATTTCTTGCCTGAATTCACCATTTTCGATAGCATTCAAGGCCCGCGTATGACTCGTTAATGCAAACTCATCCTGTTGCTCGCGATTGATTTTCCATTGTTCGGCCACTTTCTCGGCCGTAATCCCCATTCCATAGGCAATAGCTACATTGTCATCCTTGGCGAACATGGCAGGATTCATGGCGACTTTGTTACCCATCATCGGTATCATGCTCATGCTTTCGGTGCCGGCGGCAATGATCACATCTGCCTCTCCCAAACGGATTCGATCAGCGGCCAAAGCAACGGCCTGCAATCCGGATGCACAGAAACGATTGATCGTCATACCTGGCACGCTATTGGGTAATCCGGCCAGCAGCAGCGCTACCCGTGCTACATTAATGCCCTGCTCAGCTTCTGGCATTGCGCAACCTGCGATGACATCATCAATTGCTGCCGGATCGAGTCCTTCGCATTGTTTCATAACTGCTTTCAGAACGTGAACGAGCATGTCGTCGGGACGAACATTTTTGAACATTCCTCTAGGCGCTTTGCCGACGGGGGTGCGTGCGGCAGCGACGATGTAGGCATCCTGAATTTGCTTGGTCATGGGTTTCTCCATCAATCTTGAATATCGTGTTGAATCGGTTTGATTAATTTCTGAGGGGTTTACCCGTTTTTAGGGTATGAGCAATGCGTGCTTGTGTTTTTTCGGTAGCAAGTAATTCAATAAATGCTGTCCTTTCCAACCTCAGAAACCATTCTTCATCCACCAGGCTGCCTGGTGTGATGTCACCACCACACATGACGTGGGCGATTTTACTGCTGACCAGGTAATCGTGCTCGGATATAAAATGACCTTCCAGCATATTAACGAGTGTGCTTTTGATGGTTGCGATCCCGGTAGATCCTGCCACGGGAATATTGCGTGGCATCAAGGGTGGACGATAACCTGACTCTGCTAAAGCTAACGCTTGCACTTTTGCGGCATGAAGAAGCTCAAAGCGGTTCATGATAATGGTATCCGCCGGGCGCAAATAACCCAGTTCTTTTGCTTGCTCACCGCTTTTCGAGAACTGGGCCATCGCAACCGTCTGAAAATAATGTTTCAATTGTGGGAAGGGATCATCATCTATCGCGTTTCGTGCGGCTCTTAGCGCGAGTTCTTTGCATCCTCCACCCGCAGGGAGTAATCCCACGCCCGCTTCAACCAAGCCGATATAGCTTTCCAATGTCGCGACAGTGCGATCGCAATGCATGACAAACTCACATCCGCCTCCCAAGGCGAGCCCATCGACTGCGGCGACCGTTGGAATCATCGAGTATCTGAGATGTTGCGATATTTGCTGGAAGCGCGTAATCAGCATTTCTACTTCCGCAAGTTTGCCCGCCATGAGCGCGTCAGCCATGTCAAGACTACGCGCCGCTTGTAAAATGGTCGATTGCGCCGTTTTCTTGACTTTCTTCATGAACTGGTCAAAAGCGGAGGGGGGTTCCTCACTTTTTGGTTTTTCTGTGGCTTTTTTCAGATTGGCGCCTGCCGAGAAAGGGGGCTCGGTTTGCCAAATCACCAGTGCGCGCCAATGATGCTCCGCCTCATCGAGCGCTCGTTGTAGTCCATTGAGTACCTCAATGTCGATCGTGTGCATCCTGCTTTTGAAGCTGACAATCGCAATCTCATCGCCGGTATGCCACATTCGTACTGCATCCGTTTCAAAGATAGTCTCACCATAGACCATTTCTTCGCCTAACAATCGGTCGGGAAATAATTGTCTGCGATATACCGGTAACGTCGAGCGGGGTTGCATGGTATGCGTCGCGGGAGCATAAGATCCTTGTGATGTATGTACAGCAGGCCGCTCGCTTTTTTCAACATCGGCTACCCAGCCAGGTAACGGTGTCTGGCTCATGCTTTTGCCAGAGTCAATATCTTCATTGATCCATTGGGTAATCTGATGCCATCCAGCCATTTGCCAAGTTTCGAAGGGTCCTTGATTCCAGCCAAATCCCCAGCGGATAGCGAGATCAAGATCGCGCGCATTTTCTGCAATCGAGGCAAGATGGGTTGCGCAATAGTGAAATAGATCACGGTGTATGGCCCACAAGAATTGCGCTTGGGGATGCTCGCTCGTACGCAGTGCTAAAAATTTTTCAACGGGATTTTTTTGCTTAAGCAACGATTCAATATTGCTGTCCAGCGCAGCTTCAGAAAGTCGATAAGTATTCGCGGCAAGATCGAGCACATGAATCTCTTTGCCGACTTTCTGATAAATGCCTTTCCCGGTTTTCTGCCCGAGTGCGCCTTGATCGATTAAAGTTTGCAGCCAGGCGGGTGTCTGAAAATAAGCGTGCCAGGGATCGTCACTCAGAGCGTTATGCATGGTATCGATAACGTGAGACAGGATATCCAGCCCAACCAAATCCGCAGTCCGGAAGGTAGCACTTTTAGGGCGACCGATGAGCGATCCGGTCAATTTGTCGACCAGGTCAAAGCCTAAACCAAATTCCTGCGCATGGTGCATGATCGCCAGCATGGAAAATACGCCTACCCGGTTAGCTATAAAGTTAGGCGTGTCTTTTGCGCGAATAACACCCTTGCCGAGATAAGTCACTAGAAAAGTTTCTAGGTCATCGAGCATGGCGGCGTCGCTTTCCTTGCAGGGGATCATCTCGATCAAATGCATGTAGCGCGGGGGGTTAAAAAAATGAATTCCGCAGAAGTGATGACGGAGTTCTTCAGGAAATGCTTGGGCTAATTCATTGATTGATAGTCCGGAGGTATTACTGGCAAAGATCGTATGCTGACCCAAGTGAGGCGCGACTTTGGTATACAGATCGGTTTTCCAGTCCACGCGTTCAGCAATTGCCTCAATGACCAGATCACAATCCGTAAGCAGGCCGAGATGCTGATCATAATTTGCAGCTTGTATGCAGGTTGCCTTGGAAGCTATCGATAGGGGAGCGGGCTCGAGTTTTTTCAGCTTTTCAAT
>CAYNXU010000084.1:0-6494 GCA_964401225.1 uncultured Nitrosomonas sp. | reverse complement strand
TAACGTTCGCGACGCTGCCGGGCGCGAGATTGTTTCACGAAGGGCAGTTCGAGGGCCGCCGTGTGAGAGTGCCTGTATTCTTGCGCCGTCGCCCGGATGAGCTTGTGGATCAGAATCTTCAGGAGTTCTACCACGCTCTTCTTCAAACCCTTCACAGCGCAAGCTTGAGTAACGGGGAGTGGAAATTGTGTGAACGCGCCGGTTGGCCGGATAATGACAGCTACCTGAATGTAGTCGCCTGGTGCTGGCAACAAGGGGACGACCGTCACCTGATCGTCGTCAATCTCTCAAGGGAGCGTTCCCAGGCACAGGTACGATTGCCATGGAGTGATCTCGCGGGGCGTTCCTGGCGGCTGAGAGATCCGTTGCAAGGCGTGGCGTATGACCGAGCGGGCGACGAACTTCAAGCGACGGGTTTATACGTGGACTTGACGCCGTGGGGCTATCACGTTCTCAACTGTGAACGCTATTGATTGATCGGATTCGGGTGGTGGCCGAAACAGTAAGATGCTTTGATGGAATATCTTGATCAGCGTTCACCTGAAGTGGAGGTAAGCATGGTTCCCAAGGGGATTCAGTTACTTTGTATCTTTTTCAGTGCGATTGTTCTCGCAGGCTGTGGTGAATTGGCTATACATGATGTGGATAGTTTGTTATTTCCAGGCTTTCATAGATCTGAAGTCATCGGCTTCCTGGCAGGATTAGGGACAACCTTTGCTGCCTTGCCTGATTTGATCGGAATGCTCAAGCGACGGTCAAGCGTAGGCATGAATACGAGGATGGCTGGGATTATGAGTACTTTCCAAATCCTCTGGGTATACTATGGTTTGTTGATCCTTTCAAGGTCTGTGATACTCTGGAATATTATCGCGGTGGTGACTAATTTTTTTGTGGTGGGTGCTTATTTTTACTTTGCTCGCAAAGAAAAGAATAGCTTAGGGTGAAGCAAACTAATGAATAAGGCTAGATTGCGTAGAAGTGGTGATGCCAGGCTGAATCTGTCGTGCTGAGCGAACCGGCGGCTTTAGAGCCGATGTTTATCAGGGATGCGGCACGAGCTGCATTCGGTAGCATGCTAAAAGATCTACTGACGAATAAAACGTCCTCGGAATATACTCGTTTGAATCAATTTCTTGAAAATTTGATTTACGAGAAGAACGAATGAAATGTCTCTGGCGGGATGGTATGAGATCTATCATCACGCTGGTTACTTACGAGATGCTAAAACAATGCATGAGATGATTATTATGCTGAATGCTGCCAAGAACATTCTGCTTTGTATGATCTGGTGCGCGATATTGTTGGCGGTGTTTCATGGGAAAGTCTTCAGTGAATCAATCAATCCAGAGGATATTGACTGGCATTTGGTTGAAATGGGCGGTACTGAGGTCATGCTTTTGCTCGATGGCAAGCGGCCGTCGATGTTGCTGGATGCCCAGCAGAGGAAGGTAACTGGTTTTTCAGGTTGCAATCATTACTTTGGCAACTATGAGCTTGATGGTGCAACGTTGAAATTCGGTCTTCTCGGAGCGACTCGTAAGGCGTGCCCGGATAAGGAATCAGTGATCGAGCAGAATTTCTTTGAGATGCTTGCTAACACGCGTAAATGGAGGATAACTGAGGGCATGCTGTTGCTCATTGATGGGGACGATGTGCTCGGCCGCTTTTATGTCAAGCAAAGTGAGGTGCCAGCCGCGAACCCCGAGTCGATGATTTTTCATTCGAAGGTATTGCAGGCTAGTCCGGTGATACTGACGCATGGTGTGTATCGTGCATCTGTTGCGGCGGATTCTGCATCCGAAGACGTGGTGAGACTGACCGATATGCGGGCCTATGGAATGTTGGGCGACAAATCAGTGGGCGCGATAGTCGTGGTAACCACCTTGGGCGGGTCGGGTACGTTCTATGAACTGGCGCTATTAATTGGGAATACTCAGGGTTGGGTAAATACGGACACAGTGCTTATTGGCGTTCGAGCCAAGGTGCATGCGGTCGCTATTGAAGGTGGCTACGTTGTTGTTACGATGACGGCGCACGGCCCGCAAGACCCGATGTGTTGTCCAACTGTGGAGGTAATGAAACGTTTTACCCTCCAGAATGATCGGCTCGTCGAAGTCAACGATAAAATATTCGAAATGCAATCACAACTCTTTGGTACGGTCTGGCAATGGGCACACACTCGCTATAACAATGATACACAAACGGTTCCCGCAAAGCCTGCGAATTACACGGTGCAGTTTCTGGACGAAGGCAGGCTAACTGTCAAAGCTGATTGCATTCAAAAAGGGGGCGCGTATCGACTAGTGGATCAGCAGTTGTCGCTGATGATTACTCACTCCACCATGGCGGCGTGCGAAGAGGGATCGGTCGAAGATCAGTTCGTCCGGGATCTGAGGGGGGGCAGCGGTTTTTTTCTTTCGCGACGGTGATCTCTATATTGATCTGAAGTACGACACCGGCACAATGAAGTTCTTGCCGCAGCGACAAGAGTAATTTTCTCTTGTCGCTCGGTCAGCTGTTTTGATTCGAGTAATTTGTTTGCGGTAATCCAGTCTTATTCGGGGATAAAAAACAAAACTTTCGCGATCAATGGAATTCACGCCGCAAGTTATTAGCTATCGTCTCTGCTGCCCTGCCTGATAGCCTTGCTGATAAGCACGTTCCTCAGATTTCTTGTGTTTGTCGTAAACATAGCCACCTAACAAACCCGCGCCTGCGCCAATAGCAGCGCCCATTCCTGCATTACCTGCTATTGCGCCAATCACAGCACCGGTTGCTGCGCCACCCGCAGTTCCGGTAAGCATACGTTGTTGGGAATCGGACATGCCCGCGCAGCCAGATAAGCCGATTGCCATTACAACCACAATAATTAAACTAAGCATTTTTTTCATGACCATTACTCCCAAATATAAATTGCAATGCCGATCAGTCGGCGCATGGATATTTTTCTATCAAGAATTTCATTACGGTATCGCTGGTGCGCTCTTGCAAATATTCTGGATGAGCCTTAACCCAATCGATATAGTCTGCGATGGTTTGGTTACGTGACGGCTTCGGATCGGGAGGGCAAACCAAAGGGCTGAATCCGGGGCTGCTGTAAAAATCATTCTGATACTGATAAACCCCCACCAGGTAGCCATGGCAGAAGTGAATGGCTTGTGTGTAAAGTGGATCGGTTGGGGCGGCCGTGCATAACTCGATGATGTCCTGAGTGTTTCTTGCGAGAAAATTATCTTTTGTGGCGGCCTGGGATTGTATTGCCGAGTACCCTGTCACGGCAATTGCGATGCAGATCCATCGACGAAGGGATAGATTCATAATTTTTCCTTCATAAATTAAAGAATGATACATTCAATTATGCAATAAAAGGTGAATTTTATTAACCACTTATCAAAGAAATAATCTACCTTGAATGTGAAAAGAGGGTGGCAAGTATGGATATTCGCTGGATAGCTTCAAACGCCTTGGTTGGATATTTTAGATCAAGCAGAAAGTACCCAAAATTAAATCTTCTTGAAATATCATGCATAGGGAAATGAAACAAATATCAGCTCATCGCTTCGTTCCGATAGGGCACTAACATTTGCCGTTGTAGGTAGTATTTTTTATTGGAATACACATTCATGAAACTGTTTAAGTCAAAAAAAGCTGACGCCTCAATTCATCGACTACTGCTGCGTCGATTGGTCCTTGCGACAGCTCTCATTGCTACATTCATGAGTATAGTGGTGATTGTCAATGAACAGGGTCGACTAGGTGAAGTTGCTTTGGAGCGGGCGCATATTGCTGCCAAGCACTTCAATCTATCAGTTGGATCTCTGTTAGATCATCCCGGTGGACCAGCATGGGACAGTCTCGGGCAAGAAATGGAGCGGTACATGACACAGGCCGCCCGACTCGGTCAAGGCAGGTTTGTCTTGGTCGAATTCATGGATGTCTCTGGTCAACCTATGATCACCGTCGTCCGAAATGACCATGCTCTGATCGAATCCGTGCGCGAATTCGTTGCGTCGACAAGAATGGATGCATTGCCCGAGGCAGACGGATATTTAGTCGAGAGCATCCGTATCGATGGCTCTTTTTATAGTCAAGTCGTCCTGCCGTTAATCACAAGTGCGGGCGATATCGCGGCTTATATTCATGGGGTGTTCGCGGTCTCCGACGATACCATCAAGGAAATTCAGAGCAAATTGTTACGTAACATCGGCATCGTAATCGTTCTTGTTTTTGTGACCTCAGCTTTGCTTTACCCCACTATCCTGAAGCTCCTGCGCCGAGTAACCGGGCTGACCGAGAATCTTTTAGATGCCAATCTGACGACCATTGCGCTATTGGGTGGAACGATTGCCAAGCGCGACAGTGATACGGATATTCATAACTACCGTGTGACGATCTACGCCGTACGTATTGCAGAAGCGGCTGGTTTGGAGAAGCCGACCATTCAGGCACTGATTAAAGGCGCCTTTCTGCATGATGTCGGTAAAATTGGAATCAGTGACAGTATTTTACTGAAACCGGGCCAACTCACTGAAAATGAATTTGAAGAAATGAAGCAACACGTCCACTACGGCATCGACATCATCAAACATTCCGCCTGGTTGAAGGATGCAGCCGATGTAGTCGGCAATCATCATGAAAAATACGACGGCAGTGGCTACCATGCGGGGTTACGGGGTGATCAGATCCCTTTGGCGGCACGTATCTTCGCCATTGCTGATGTTTTTGACGCACTGACTTCGCGTCGACCGTACAAAGACCCTCTAGGTTTTGAAACGGCGATGCGGTTATTGGAGGAGGGTAGAGGGCGCCACTTTGATCCCCACTTATTGGATCTTTTCCAGTGCATCGCCAAGCAGCTCTATAACGAGTTTGGCGATCGAGATGATGATCATCCGCGACATGTTCTTGCTGAAATCATGGAGCGATATTTCAAGCAAGATCTTGGTGCGTTATTGAGCAGTTAATACTAAACATTTAAAACTTCAAGATGCATTGCAGTAATTTTCTAAGTGATCGAAGATGAACGGCAACCAGCCAATATAGTAAAGCTGCATTACATTATTGCCAACGCACTTCATTCTGTAGTTTTCCTTGCTGCCAGCTAGCAATATTGCCCAAGGTTACGGCCGCTATCTGTGTTAAAGCCTCCTGTGTGAAAAAGGCCTGGTGGGCCGTGACGATCACATTGGGAAAACTCATAAGGCGCGCAATGACATCATCCTGGATGATGTTGGTACTGAGGTCACGAAAAAAAAGTTTTTCTTCCTGCTCATAGACATCAATACCCAGGCTACCGAGGCGTCCTTGCTTGAGTGCATGAATGGCGGCGCGAGTATTTACCAATCCGCCACGACTGGTATTGATCAGCATAACACCTGGCCTCATGGCGGCCAACGAATCGGCATTGATCATTTGCTGCGTGTTTTCATTGAGTGGGCAATGCAGTGAGATGATATCTGACAAGGCGAATAAGTTGGGTAGAGTTACATATTCCACACCCAGGCTCACTAATTCCTGGTTAGTTGACAGATCAAAGGCTAGCACTTTGCACCCAAAACCTAGCATGATTCTGGCAAAGGCCTGGCCAGTATTGCCTGTACCCACTACACCGACGATCTTGCCATGCAGATCAAAGCCCAATAAACCGTTCAGGGAGAAGTTCTGCTCCCGCACACGGTTGTAAGCTTTATGCGTTTTGCGGTTGAGAGCCATGATGAGCGCTACCGCATGTTCAGCAACAGCCTGGGGCGAGTAGGCGGGCACCCTCATCACTGTTATGCCAAATTTGGCTGCTGCCTCAAGATCCACATTATTAAACCCTGCGCAGCGTAGAGCGATAATCTTTATTCCTACCTGAGCCAGTTTTTCAATGATGCCTGCGTGACAATGGTCGTTGACGAATATGCACACTGCTTCGGCGCCAGCGGCCAATTGCGCGGTATTGCTGCGAAGTTGTGCATCCAAAAAATCGAGTTCGTAATCGAAGGCTTCGTTCTGTTTGGTGAAAAACTGCACGTCATAAGGCTGGCTGCTGAAGAATACAACTTTCATCGTCGAGGTGGATTTGGCGGTTATAAGGAAAATAAATGTGTTTTTTTACTTGAAATATATGTAAAGCTGGGTGTTCAGTCAAATTTGCTGTATTCAACTCAAACTCTTCAATGGGGTTTTTTCTCCTTTAGAGGTATCGAGCGGTACCCACTTGAGCAGAAATAATGCGAAGCAAGATAGGGGTTGATGATAAATGCGCATGTAGCATTGCTATTTCTGGCGAAATTGCTATTATTTGGCTCTATTCGGCTATATTTATGTATTTGATAATTTGTTTAGTTTTTCAGTATGTTTTTTTACTCCGTAGCGGCATCAAAAAATATTGTCAGCGTGGGGATCAGCACTCATGCTGATCATATTCTCGTATTCCCGGGGAACGTCTAATCTTTCCATCAACTCAATTGGAGAAACGCATGCTCAGAATTAGAGCGCTAGTGGGTAGT
>CAYNXU010000083.1:0-6506 GCA_964401225.1 uncultured Nitrosomonas sp. | reverse complement strand
GCTTGTTCTGGTATATCATCATACTCACCATTCACAATTCCTTTAAATCCTTTGATGGTTTCTTTTAATGGTACATATTTACCTGGCGATCCGGTAAATACTTCAGCAACAAAGAATGGCTGAGACAAGAATCTCTGAATTTTTCTGGCTCTGCTGACAGTTAATTTATCTTCCGGAGAAAGCTCATCCATACCAAGAATTGCGATAATGTCACGCAATTCCTTATACCGCTGTAAGGTTTGCTGCACTTCACGAGCTGTATTGTAATGTTCCTCACCTACAATCATGGGATCTAATTGCCTTGATGTTGAATCAAGAGGATCTACTGCAGGATAAATACCCAACGATGCGATATCACGCGACAAAACTACTGTTGCATCAAGGTGACCAAATGTAGTAGCAGGAGACGGATCAGTTAAGTCATCAGCTGGTACATAAACAGCTTGTATGGATGTAATAGAACCTGTTTTAGAAGAAGTAATACGTTCTTGCAAACGACCCATTTCTTCTGCCAGTGTCGGTTGATAACCTACGGCTGAAGGCATACGCCCGAGTAACGCAGATACTTCGGTACCAGCTAGTGTGTAACGGTAGATATTATCTACAAAAAACAATACGTCCCGACCTTCATCGCGGAAAGCTTCAGCCATAGTCAGTCCAGTTAATGCAACTCGCAGGCGATTTCCAGGTGGTTCATTCATCTGACCGTACACCAGAGCGACCTTATCTAATACGTTAGAATCCTTCATCTCATGATAAAAATCGTTACCTTCCCTGGTTCGTTCACCAACACCAGCAAATACGGAATATCCACTATGCTCGATAGCGATATTACGGATCAACTCCATCATGTTAACCGTTTTACCAACGCCCGCGCCACCGAACAATCCGATTTTACCGCCTTTAGCAAAAGGACAGATCAAATCAATAACTTTAATTCCTGTTTCCAACAGTTCAGTTGAAGCTGAAAGCTCATCAAAAGCAGGAGCAGCCCGATGAATCGGCATACTTTTATCGGCACCGACATCACCCATCTCATCAATAGGTCTGCCTAATACATCCATAATACGTCCAAGCGTCTTTGTTCCTACAGGAACGGTAATCTGCTTTTTAGTATTTTCAACCATCATCCCTCTGCGTAAACCATCAGAGGAACCAAGAGCAATGGTTCTTACGATCCCATCTCCTAGCTGTTGCTGGACTTCAAGCGTTAATCCTGCACCTTCCATCACTAGTGCATCATAAACATTAGGAATACTGTCTCTTTCGAATTCAACGTCAATT
The DNA here is from genome assembly GCA_964401225.1 of uncultured Nitrosomonas sp. Taxonomy (GTDB): domain Bacteria; phylum Pseudomonadota; class Gammaproteobacteria; order Burkholderiales; family Nitrosomonadaceae; genus Nitrosomonas. The sequence goes on along the minus strand of CAYNXU010000083.1, from coordinate 5,222 downwards.
ACTGCCCCGATACATTGAACAATTTTACCCTGGCTCATTATTGTTCCCTAATACTAAAATATTGATTAAACAGCGGCCGCGCCACCAACGATTTCGGATAATTCCTTAGTAATAGCCGCCTGACGAGATTTGTTATAAATCAAAGTCAATTCATCGATCAAATTACCCGCATTGTCAGAAGCTGCTTTCATCGCAACCATCCTGGCTGATTGCTCGGATGCCATATTCTCAGTAACGGCTTGGTAGATTAGTGCTTCGACATATCGGACCATAATATCATCGATAATTGGTTTTGCTTCTGGCTCATACAAATAATCCCAAAGCTTTTTTTGACCAGTTTCTTTTACATCACCGCTAATGCGCTCATCGGATAATGGCAGTAACTGCTCCATCATTGGTTCTTGCTTCATTGTGTTAACAAAGCGATTGTAGAAAATATAAACTCGATCAAAACGATCTGCCGTATATCCATCAAGTACAATTTTTATCGCCCCAATCAATTTTTCGATATTGGGCGTATCACCAAGACCTGTTACTTGTGAAATAACTGATGCTCCGATCCGACTCATAAAGCCCAAACCCTTATTGCCTATGCAGCAGACCTCGATTTGCTCTCCCTCCGCTTCCCAGGCACGCATCTGATTTAACGCTTTACGCAGAACGTTCGTATTTAAACCGCCACATAAACCCTTATCAGATGTAATAACAATAATGCCGATTCGCTTTACTGTATCGCGTTCAACTAAAAAAGGATGATGATATTCTGTGCTTGCTCGACTCATATGTGCAGCTACATTACGAATTTTCTCGCCATAAGGCCGTGCTTTTCTCATTCGGTCTTGGGCTTTACGCATTTTTGAAGCCGCCACCATTTCCATTGCACGCGTAATCTTCTGCGTATTCTTTATGCTTCTGATTTTATTACGTATTTCCCTGCTTCCGGCCATTGGTTAATAGGTCCCGTTTTTCTTGAATTCTTCGATTGCCTCTACCAATGCCTGCTCAGTTGCTTCATCCAGATTTTTGCTTGATTCAATTTTATCCATGATTGCAGCATACTGGCTTCGCATATAGCTCCGCAAAGCAGATTCAAAGGCCAATCCTCGCTTGACATCTACGTCGTCGAGATAACCTTTGTTCAAGGCAAATAGCGTAAGCGCCATTTCTGAAACACTGAGGGTGGCAAACTGTGATTGTTTCATCAGTTCTGTTGCCATTTTTCCACGATCCAATTGCTTACGTGTCGCTTCATCCAGATCAGATGCAAACTGAGCAAATGCAGCAAGCTCTCGATACTGAGCTAAAGATAACCGTATACCACCACCCAGCTTTTTAATAACTTTGGTTTGTGCAGCTCCTCCCACCCGCGACACAGAAATACCGGCATTAATTGCTGGTCGAATACCCGCATTAAATAAATCTGTTTCCAGAAATATCTGACCATCAGTAATGGAAATAACGTTTGTCGGCACAAATGCGGTTACGTCACCTGCCTGCGTTTCGATAATGGGTAATGCGGTTAAGGAACCTGTTTTACCTTTGACCGCACCCTTGGTATGTTTTTCTACATAATCCGCATTTACCCTTGCTGCCCGCTCTAGTAAGCGTGAATGCAGATAAAATACATCCCCAGGATAAGCCTCCCTTCCTGGAGGACGACGCAGAAGTAAGGATATTTGACGGTATGCCCAGGCTTGTTTGGTTAGATCATCATAGACTATAAGTGCATCTTGGCCTTTATCACGGAAATACTCACCCATCGTACATCCTGAATAAGGTGCAATGAATTGCATTGCTGCTGACTCGGAAGCTGTCGCTACAACTACAATGGTATATTCCATCGCACCATGTTCTTCAAGCTTACGTACAACGTTTGCAATAGAGGATGCTTTTTGCCCGATCGCCACATAGATGCAAATCATATTCTCACCTTTTTGATTGATGATTGCATCTATCGCCACAGCTGTTTTACCCGTTTGACGATCCCCGATAATCAGTTCACGCTGGCCTCGACCTACAGGAACCATGGAATCAATCGCCTTCAATCCTGTTTGAACGGGCTGATCCACTGATTGCCGCCAGATAACACCCGGTGCGATTTTTTCTATCGACTCCGACCCTTGAGCAGTTATTGGTCCTTTACCATCGATTGGTTGTCCAAGCGCATTAACAACACGCCCTAATAAACCTTCACCCACTGGAACTTCTAGAATACGCCCCGTACATTTGACCGTATCACCTTCGGTAAGGTGCTCATAGGCTCCTAAAATAACTGCACCTACCGAATCTCTTTCCAAATTCAGTGCTAGGCCATAGGTATTACCAGGAAACTCTAGCATTTCTCCTTGCATGACATCTGAGAGACCATGAACTTTAACGATTCCATCTGTTATGGATACGATGGTACCTTGGGTACGCACTTCCGATGAAATAGAAAGTCCTTCAATCCTATTTTTAATCAGTTCACTGATTTCTGATGGATTTAACTGCATTTTAATAACTCCTAGCTTTTGAGGGCAACAGACATGGTTTCGAGTTTACCGCGTACGGAGCTATCAATAACTTCATCGCCTATAACAACTTTTACTCCGCCTATTAACTCTGAATCAATATTCACTTTTGCTTTGATTTTACATTTGAATTTATTTTCAAGCACTGAAACTAATTTCTCTAATTGCTTATCGGAAATAGCATAGGCGGAAACTATATTTGCCTCTAATACCCCTTCGTGCTGCGCCTTTAATTGTTCATATAAATCGCTTAATTGAGGCAGAACTTCTATTCGATTGTTTTCAATCAACAATGCCACTAAATTTCTACCTTCCTCATTTAGTTTATTGCCACAAATTTCCAAAATTATTTTTAATAATTTATCTGTGGTAATACCTGGATTAGAAACAAGGGCTTGTACTTGCTCTATGGATGTGACCTCTGAAATTACTTTCAGCATTTCCGACCACGCTGATAGCGCCTTTTTTTCTTTTGCTAGCTTAAATACTGCTTCAGCATAAGGCCTAGCAATGGTTATTTGCTCAGCCATTACTTTAACTCTTCTTCAATAGATGCAAGTAAATCTGCATGCACTTTCGCATCGACCTCGCGACGTAAAATCTTAGAAGCACCTGCCAAGGCTAATTCCGCGATTTGTTGACGCAATGCTTCTTTTGCTGCAAAAACCTCATGGTCAATCTCGGCTTTTGCACCTGTCAAAATTCGCTCTCCTTCAACTTTCGCATTATCCTTTGCTTCTTCAATAATTTCAGCAGCTCGTTTTTCTGCTTGTGTAATAATTTCTGTTGCTCGCTGCTTAGCTTCTTTCAATGCTTCTGAAGATTTTTGACTTGCAAGCTCAAGCTCTTTTTTTCCACGTTCACCAGCTGCCAAGCCATCTGCTATCTGTTTTTGACGTTCTTCAATCGCGCGCAACAGCGGCGGCCATACAAATTTAATTGTAAACCAGATAAATACCGAAAAGGCTACTGCTTGTGATATGAGAGTGAAATTAATATTCATAGCCAGCTTCGTGTAAGTTTTATTAAAACGAAATGTGTTTTATTGAACAACTGCCAATAGAGGATTACCAAAAGCAAACAGCATTGCTAAACCAACTGCGATAATGAACGAAGCATCCGTTAAACCTAACAGCAAAAATACTTTACCTTGTAAAGTTGGAATCATTTCAGGTTGGCGTGCGGCACCTTCTAAAAAGCGGCTACACATAATACCAACACCAATACAAGCCCCTGCTGCACCTAAACCAATCATCAAACCAATGCCTATCCCGGTATAAGCTTGTATCATCGCGAGAAATTGCAAATTTTCCATATCTTTTCCTTCCTTTTATATATTTATGTTAAAAAATCTTATTTTGTTAGTGTGATTCATGTGCCATTGATAAATAAACCACAGACAACATCATGAAAATAAACGCTTGCAACGTTACGATAAGTATGTGGAAAATCGCCCATCCCGCACCAAGGATTGCGCTGAAAATTGAGCCTGCAACACCTGTTGCAGCCCACATACCTAGTAATAGAAATATGATTTCACCTGCATAGATATTGCCGAACAGCCTCAAAGAGTGGGATAGTGGCTTGGATACATATTCAATCAGATTAAATAGTAAATTTAACGGCCATAAAATGGGATTTTTACCAAAAGGAGTACAAAATAATTCATGCATCCAACCACCCAGCCCTTTTACCTTGACATTGAAAAATATCATTAAGAGCCATATTGATAGCGCGAGTGCAAAGGTAGTATTGACATCAGTGGTTGGAACGTTACGCCAGTTATGTATGCCAAACACATTCTCATATACCCATGCCATGATATCGATGGGTAATAAATCCATGGTGTTGAGCAGCAACACCCAGACAAAAATTGTTAGCGCAGCTGGCGCTACAAAGGTATGTCTATTTCCATGAAATGTATTTTTTACTTGCGTATCGATAAATTCAATAAGTAATTCGACAAAGGCCTGTCGCTTGGTTGGAACACCTGGAGACGCCTTCCGCACGACCAACCAGATGGAACCCATTCCCAGTACACCGAGAATAATTGACATCACAAGTGTGTCAACATGCAGTATCCAAAAAGAACCTTCACCAACTGATGTGGTTAAGTTTGTAAGATGATGGGTGATGTACGAGTTTGGAGTAAGCTCAAGATCTGATGCCATTATTGATGAACTTTTGTCAAAAAGTGATGTTATTTATATAATTTCATTTAATATTATCTTTAGTGCCATCGGGTACAAATAAGGCCATACTAAAGATAATTACCGTCATGATAAATACTCCGATAAATGCTATCGGAACAACTTCTGTATACGCTGCAAACACTGCCCAGAGAGAGAATATGATTACAATAATTTTTACTGCTTCTGCTCTCAAGGCGGTCCTAACTGCACTTCCTGCCGTGTACCCTTTATGACGCGAAACCATCATCGCATATGCCGCGGAGGAGATTACACTCACCATACCTCCCAATAATCCTGAGACCGTACCGTGTATTCCTGATATCCAGCCACACAGCAACGCCATAATAAGTGTAAATAACACTTGCCAGCGTATCACGGCGTAAAGCGATCTATTTCGTATCCAAGTCATCTAATGATTGCCCTTGCTTAGAATCGAAAAATGATTCAGCTATACGCTTGTATAAAAGAACGCGGATTCTAACCTGCTTAAGGCAATGAGTCAACGCGGAAGAATTAATTT
>CAYNXU010000082.1:2316-6564 GCA_964401225.1 uncultured Nitrosomonas sp. | reverse complement strand
ATGGCATCGATATGACGGAATGGGATCCCGCCATCGATCCCCATCTCAGTAAACATTACTCCAGCAAGCGACTTGCGGCCAAAAAGATCAACAAACGTGCGCTTCAACAAACATTGGGGCTTGAGGTCGATGACGATATTTTGCTGTTTGCTGCAGTCAGCCGGTTTGGTGCACAAAAAGGCCATGATCTTATGCTGCAAGTCGCGCCACGGCTCGTACAGATGCCTGCGCAACTCGCCTTACTGGGAAGCGGTGATGAAATACTGGAGAAAAGCTTGACCAGGCTAGCAGAGGATTATCCTGGCAAGATCGCGGTGCGCATCGGTTATGACGAGCCGTTATCGCATTTGATCGAGGCGGGTGCTGACTGTTTTCTGATGCCGTCACGTTTTGAGCCCTGTGGACTGAACCAGATGTATAGCCAACGTTATGGCACGCCACCGCTGGTGCATGCTACCGGCGGACTGATTGATACCGTCGTGGATTGTATACCGGCTACGCTGGCAGATGGCAGCGCTAGCGGCTTTCAATTTCAAGACATGACACCCGGGGCATTGTTTGAGGCTATGCAGCGTGTGGCCGCTATCTATCGGGATAAAGCCCTATGGCAACAACTGCAGAGAAATGGCATGCGCAAGGATTTTAGCTGGCAGGCCAGTGCCATGGCGTATCGTAGTATTTATCAGTCATTGGTGATTGGCTCAGATTGACACAGCGCTTAGCAATAAACTTCTGCACGGTCACATAGCTGCATTGTGGGCGGCATGCAATCCTTACTTATTTATCTGATAGATTTGGTTACGTTGTTCAACGTATACATGGACTCTGTGCGCTCGAACTTTTCGCTACGATTTTCTATAAATGTACGGATGAAGCGGCTTACCATGTTTTCTGGTTTTCGGCCGATGCCATCAGTCTGTGGTAAACAGCCAGGCGTCGCGTATTGATTTTGCCTTCCTGGGCGGCTGACAGCAGAGCGCAATCCGGTTCCGTCATGTGCCGGCAGTTACTGAAGCGGCATTGCCCGAGATAGGGGTTGAATTCAGCAAATCCCCAGGCCAGTTCCCTTGCATCGATATGATGCAGACCAAATTCCTGTAAACCGGGTGAGTCGATGATGTGACTTTCCGTATCAAGCCGATAGAGCCGCGCATGCGTGGTGGTATGTCGTCCACTATCGAGTGCCGTGGAAATCTCCATGGTGGCGCGTCGTGCCTCTGGAATCAGCGCATTGATGATGGTGGACTTACCCATACCGGACTGGCCCGTCAGCACGCTGGTATGACCCTGCAGATAGGGTCGGAGCGGTTCGATATTCTGAGCAGCCGAGAGCGATAACACCGGATAGCCTAAGGATTGATAATGCGAGAGCGTGGCAATAGCCGCGGGTGTCTGTTCCAGTAAATCAGCCTTGTTCAGCAGGATGAGCGCCTTGATACGCTGATTTTCAGCCGCAATAAGGCAGCGATCGATCAATTCTTCACTAAAACTCGGGACGGCAGCAACCACGACGATGACCTGCGTAACGTTGGCGGCAATCAGTTTTTGTCGAAAAGCATCGCTACGGTAGAGTAAGCTGGTACGAGGCAGGATGGTCTCAATGACGCCTTGTCCGGGAGTGGTAGGCAGGATCTCAACCTGATCACCACAAGCCACTCCCCCTTTCTTTCCTCGCATGACACAGGTGAGCAGGCTGCCATCCTGCGTTTCGATTTCATATTGCCTACCATAGGTGGCAATCACCTGGCCTACGATCGGTTGCGTGGAATTTCTGTTAGCAGCAGGCTGTTTGCAACTCAAATCTTGAATAACCAATCGATTTTGGCGGCACAAATGAAATCATTTTCGGATAGCCCGTGGATGGCATGAGTCGTGTATTCGACATGGCACTTGCTATAGCCGACGGCCATGTCGGGATGGTGATCCTCACGATGAGAAATCCATGCCACGGCATTTACGAACGCCATGGTTTGATAATAATTCTTGAATTCGAACGTCTTGCTGATTTTATTATTGGCAAGCGACCAACCTTCGAGTTGTTGCATCAGTTTACTGGCTTCATCCAGGCTGAGGGGGGGGACGCCCCCTTCGCAGGGTTTGCACTGCTTGTTTGCGAGATCACAGCTATCCGTCATGAGTTCACCTATATAGAAATGAGTTTTTTGAGTTGCGCAACACGAATTGCCGCCGGCGGATGCGAATCATAAAACGCGGAGTGAATGGGATCAGGTGTGAGCGTTGAGGCATTATCCTGATACAGTTTGACCAATGCACGAATCAAATCGGCTGCAGAAGCATTTTGCGCTGCGTATTCATCCGCTTCGAATTCATGTTTGCGCGAATACAGGCTGGATAGCGGGTGCAGTAAAAAGGTAAATATCGGCATGATCAGAAAAAACAGCAGTAGCGCCATGGCGGTGGCAGGCGCGGAGGTGACGGATACGCCCAATCCTTGATAGAACCATTCCTGTTGCATCAGATAACCCAATAACCACAAAAAGACCAGACTGGCGATGAATGATAAGATAATCCGTTTGATAACGTGATGGCGTTTGAAATGACCCAGCTCGTGCGCGAGCACAGCTTCCACTTCCGTCGGTTCGAGGCGTGACAACAGTGTGTCGAAAAAGACAATGCGCTTGGTTTTGCCAAAGCCGGTGAAATACGCATTGCCATGACTGCTGCGGCGTGAACCATCCATTACGAACAGGCCGCTGGATTGAAAACCGCATTTGTGCAACAGCTGCTCGATGCGCGTTTTGAGGGAAGCGTTTTCCAAAGGCGAGAATTTGTTAAACAAGGGAGCGATCCAGCTTGGATAGATCGCGAGAAGAAAGAGATTAAAGCCCACCCATGCCAACCAGGCATACAACCACCAGTTGTCGCCCATTTTTTCCATCAGCCACAAGATGCAGAGCAGTAATGGTGCACCCAGCAACAAACCTAACGCATATTGCTTGGTAAGATCGGAAAAAAACATGCCGGGTGTCATTTTGTTGAAGCCAAACTGTTGTTCAATAACAAATGTCCGGTAATAGCTGAATGGTATTTCAGCCACACTCAGCAGCAGCACGGTGCTGATAATGAGCGCCATGCCCTGTTCGATCGGATCGGTAAGCCTGTTTGCCCAGAAATCTGCCAGGACGTTTAATCCGCCTCCCAGCGTAAGGATCAATAAGAAAAGGACATGCATCAATGTACTGGGATACTCCAGCTGTGTCTTGGCACAGGTATAATCAGCAGCCTTTTGATGTGCCGCGAGATCGATTTGCGTGACAAAATCTTGCGGCACACTGTCGCGATAGGCACGGACATGGCGAATATGTCGTGTCGCTAGCCATAGCTGAATAAGGGTAGTTAACGATAGGGCAGTAAGGAAAACAGCAGTAAAAGTTTGCATAGTTAAATAGGTTATAAAGGATATCGCAATACATTCTTCCCCATCATAAAGTGACGGGTCGCTTGCAATATGACACAATCAATCCATTAAAAATTCAACAGACTTCATTATGGCACAAGATAGCAACAACCTCATCTGGATAGACATGGAAATGACAGGGCTGAATCCGGATACCGATCGCATCATCGAGATTGCACTGGTCGTGACCGATTCGCAATTGAATGTGGTGGCAGAAGCCCCTGTGCTAGTGGTTTCGCAGTCGAGCGCCCTGCTGGATGGCATGGATAAATGGAATCAATCGACACATGCCAAATCCGGGCTGATCGATAAAGTCAAAGCTTCCAGGCTTACTGAAGCGCAAGTAGAGACAAGCATGCTCACTTTTTTACAAGCCTATGTACCCTCAGGGACCTCACCGATGTGCGGCAATTCCATTTGCCAGGATCGGCGTTTTCTTGCCCGTACCATGCCACAACTGGAAGCTTATTTTCATTACCGTAACCTGGATGTCAGCACCCTCAAGGAACTGGCAAAACGATGGAAACCCGACATCATGGCGGGCATCAACAAGGAAAGCAAGCATGAGGCGCTGGCCGATATTTATGATTCGATCTATGAATTAAAATATTATCGCGAGCATTTTATCAGTATCTAATGACTGTGGTATCAATCTCTTCAAGGAGCGCAATCGATGACTACCCGCACCCCCTTTACCGTTACAGTCAATCCTAAAATACCTGCGCGTCTAAACCGCCTGGAAGAGTTAGCCAATAACCTTTGGTATAGCTGGGACCGTGGCACACGCAATTTATTCTCTCGTATCGATCCTCGTTTGTGGGGGGCGGTCG
>CAYNXU010000082.1:0-2216 GCA_964401225.1 uncultured Nitrosomonas sp. | reverse complement strand
TTCTCTCGTATCGATCCTCGTTTGTGGGGGGCGGTCGGGCATAATCCCAAAGCTTTTCTCAAGCGGGTGGATGAGTCGCTGCTGCAGAAAGTAGCGGAAGATCAAACATTTCTCGCCGGCTATAACAGCGTATTATCCGCTTATGATTCCTATCATTCGGAACCGTTGCGCTACAACCACATCGACGGCTTTAGTCCGCGTGACCAGGTTGCATATTTCTGCTTCGAATTTGGTTTTCATGAAAGTTTGCCGGTTTATTCGGGAGGCTTGGGTATCTTAGCGGGGGATCACTGTAAGGCGGCCAGTGATTTATGTCTCCCCTTTGTCGCAGTCGGTTTGCTCTACCGGCAAGGATATTTTTTTCAGACTATCGATGGTCAGGGTAATCAGCAAGTCGGTTATACCGATTCAGATTTCGAAGATTTGCCCGTGGAACCCGCTCTGAATGACGATGGTTCAGAAGTTCATATTCAAGTTGCTTTACCGGGACGTAAGGTGGTGGTGAAAGTATGGCGAGCTATCATTGGCCATGTGAGCTTGTATTTGCTGGATACTGATTTACCGGAAAATCCCGAAAAAGACCGCATGATCACGCATCAACTTTACGGTGGAGACCGGACGATGCGTATCGAACAGGAAATTATTCTCGGCATAGGGGGGGTGAGTGCGCTGAGGGAAATGGGGATACAACCCACGGTATGGCATAGTAACGAAGGTCATGCCGCGTTCATGATGCTTGAGCGTGCGCGTAACCTGGTTCAGCAAGGGCTGGATTTTGCCAGTGCGTTAGAAGCAGTGGCGGTCAATACAGTGTTTACTACGCATACTGCGGTGCCCGCGGGACATGATCATTTTTCCAAATCCATGATGCATGAGTATTTTGCCGAATTCTGCCAAGACTTGAAGATTTCCTGGGAAGAATTCATGGCAATCGGACATATTCCCGGGTGCGATGATTTTAATATGACGGCGCTGGCGGTGCATATGTCACGTACGCACAACGGCGTCAGCAAGATACATGGCGATGTATCTGCGCAAATCTGCCGGGATCTCTGGCCGCAAATCGAGCCCGAGGAGAACCCTATCGCTTATATCACCAATGGTGTGCATGTGCCGACTTTCCTTGCGCAGGAGTGGTCCGACCTGTTTGATCGCTACCTTGGCTACGAATGGCGCAACAAAATGTGTGATGAGGCATTTTGGTCACGCGTCGACTCGATCCCCGATCACCTATTCTGGAGTGTACGGCAGACCTTAAAGTCACAAATGTTTTATGGTGTACGGGCGCGTCTGGCCGAGCAGAATACCCGCAACCGCGGTTCGGAAGCCCATCTCGACCGGCTCATGAAGCTAGTCGATCCAATCAACCCCAATGTGCTGGTGTTAGGCTTTGCACGACGTTTTGCGACCTACAAACGTGCAACCTTGTTATTCGAGAATCTCGACTGGCTGAGAAAAATTCTGCTTGATCCGGAACGCCCTGTATTACTCATTTTTGCAGGCAAAGCGCACCCCGCGGATACGCCCGGGCAGGATTTGATTCGCAGGGTAAGTTATGTTTCACGCATGCCAGAATTTGAAGGTCGGATATTGTTGGTGGAAAACTACGATATGCGCTTGGCTCGGCGCTTAGTGGCGGGTGTGGATGTATGGCTGAATAATCCGATATATCCACTGGAAGCAAGCGGTACGTCTGGCATGAAGGCGGGAATTAATGGCACACTTAATCTGAGTATACTCGATGGCTGGTGGGAAGAGGGCTATGACGGCAAAAATGGTTGGGCGGTCAAACCTGCTTCGGATGATACGGAGGCCGTGCTACGGGATCAGGATGAAAGTCAGTCGTTTTACGAGATTCTGCAGGATCAGGTTATTCCCATGTTCTATCGTCGCGGTAAATTCGGCTATTCTTTGGAGTGGGTGAAGATGGCCAAATATTCAATGGCTTCCTTAATGCCGCGCTATAGTGCCATGCGTATGGTGACCGAATATGTCAAAAAATTCTATGTGCCGGCGAATAAACAAGGTGCTCAATATGCCGGGGATGATTTTGCAAAGGCCAGAAAAATTGCTGCCTGGAAGGCAAAAGTTAGCGCAGCCTGGGGAAGCGTTTCACTGCGGCGATTGGATATGCCCTGTAAACGAATTGATTTCGGTGAAACGCTTAACTTTAAGGTGGCTGCTACATTGAACGGTTTGCAACCTGAGGATGTCGT
>CAYNXU010000081.1:0-6570 GCA_964401225.1 uncultured Nitrosomonas sp. | reverse complement strand
GCTAAAAATCAGCTCGACATCATCCATATTTCCTGTATACTTGCCGGTCTATTCAAATAGAATTTCTATCTTTTTTAGATCCCATCGTTTCTGACCTCTTTTCAATTTTCCCACTGTTTTAGTCTGGAAATTGCGTAATACCACTGGTTAGCTGCGATGTTTTACTTTGCGCTAGCGGTATTTGCAACCTCAGATCAACTGGGTCTGAATCCCTGCTCGCGTATTTTTTTATTTATACACATCAGGAAAACAACGTGTCTTTTGAAGATTTAAATTTACACCCTACAATTATCAAGGCGATTCAGGACATAGGCTACACTACGCCCACGCCAATACAACAACAGGCCATACCAGAATTAATTGCTGGCCATGATATTATGGCGTCAGCTCAAACTGGTACAGGCAAAACAGCAGCTTTTATGCTTCCCGCACTTCATCGTCTCGCCACACCCTCGAATATACGTGGCCGTGGACCGCGCATACTGGTTTTGACGCCTACTCGCGAACTCGCCCTACAGGTATCCGAAGCCGCAAGTAAATATGGTAAGTACTTACCACGCATCAAAGTGGTCAGCATTCTTGGTGGAATGTCTTACGTATTGCAAAATAAATTGCTCTCTCAAACGGTAGATATCTTGGTTGCCACACCTGGCCGTCTAATTGACCATATTCAGCGCGGACGTATTGATTTCTCACGCTTGGAAATGCTGGTATTGGACGAAGCGGATCGCATGCTAGACATGGGATTCATTCACGACGTCGAAAGTATTGCCTCATCCACTCCTTCAAATCGTCAAACGTTATTGTTCTCCGCTACACTCGACGCGACAATAGACAAGGTTGCAGCGCGATTATTGAAATCACCTAAGCGCATACAGGTCGCTTCACAGCGCACAAAACTAGAGAATATCGAGCAACGACTTCATTACGTCGATGATCTCTCGCATAAAAATAAACTGCTCGATCATTTATTACGTGATCAATCACTCAAGCAAGCTATCGTTTTCACTGCGACCAAACGCGATGCAGACATGCTGGCCGATAACCTCGCAACGCTTGGGCATGAAGTCGCCGCACTTCATGGGGATATGAATCAACGAGAACGCACGCGCACGCTAACTAAACTACGTAATGGCAGATTGCGCATACTGGTTGCTACCGATGTTGCTGCAAGAGGAATTGATGTAGCTGATATTACACACGTTATTAATTTCGATTTACCAAAATTTGCGGAAGACTATGTACACCGAATTGGACGGACAGGCCGCGCTGGCGCATCCGGCACAGCAGTCTCCTTTGCCTCTGGCAAAGATAGCATCAGCCTAAAAAGAATCGAGCGATTCACAGGACAGCACATTGCTCCCTTTGTCGTTCCTGGAATGGAACCACGATTCAAACCACGAATTGGTCAGACTGAAGGTAAATCGCGAAGAAACCCTCATTCGACAAATAGAAACCATCGGTCTTGGGTATCGAATGAAAGAAACTCGCTCAACCATGCTGATTCAAAAAGCAGTTACCCTCCTAAATTTAACCGTTCAGCCACTAACGATGGCAACGATAGCAGAAAACGTTCATTTAGGCGCCCGAGCCAGTTCAGCTCAGGAGCTTATGCTGGATCAGGTAACTAACACATTTTCAAGAACAACTTTATAAATTAAGTATATACACTTACTGTAGCAGATGACTCTGCAGCAGTAGGTGTATCACTTGCCATTTTCTCTGCACAAGCAAGATATCCCACTTTCGCCCAAAACTCCTTTCATCATTTCTATTTGATTGGACTGGGTAAATTTTCCACTCGCAATGTCCGTTTTTGCAGCATATGAAGAATCCAATAGACAGCCAAACCTGCAAAAATATGTTTAAGCGTATGGCCACTCACTATCTGACCAAGCTGGTAGATCTCCCTATCTAAAATTTCTGCTAACTTGGCCAAACCATATAGAGCAATCACGCCATAGATATCTGAACCTCGTGTATAACGCGATGGAAATAAAATCGCCAATAATACAATCAGTAATATCGAACAAAACTGCACTACGATATAAAAATTCAGGTTACCAACACCTTGCCGCTCACTCCAGTACCAGTAAACCACGCTTGTAATCCCAATCATGATTAGCACAGGCAATATTTGCAAGCCTAGTCTGATTCCAATGCGCTCAGTCACGGTCGCTGCTAATAACGCCATGATTCCTACCGCAATTGGCAACCGATCCCAAAATAAAGTACTGTTCTCTGGTTCCCAGTGATAATAAGCCGACCCAACACTCACCACCAGGGTACTTACAAAGATGACTAGATATGACCAGCATTCCGATATAACAGCAAATGTTGTTTGTGAGGATAGCGCTGATACCCGCTTCAGGAAAACCAAACCTGCCATACCCACAAACAAAAAAATCAAATTCGAAGCGACATTGAAAAAATTAGGTATAAACCAGAAAGAGCATTGATCAGCAAATTGATGATATGCAGAAGGTTGCGGCATAGGCGGTAAGATCGCCGCAACCAGGAGTGCTGTGAAAAAAAGGCCCATCAGTATATAAAACCTAACTCTCATAGCTTTCAGCACAGACCACAAAGTCAACTTCAACACGCCTTCAACGCAATTGAACTACTGCTTCATCGATCCGCTGCACAGGGATAATCTCAAGGTCCGGGATAACATGTTTTGGTCGGTTGGCTTTCGGGATAATTGCCCTCACAAAACCTAGTTTAGCCGCTTCTTTTAATCTTTCCTGCCCACGCTGGACGGGGCGCACCTCTCCTGCCAAGCCAATTTCACCGAACACCACCGTTTTTTCAGGTAACGGCCTGTTTCTCAGCGAAGAAACTATCGCAAGCACAACAGCCAAATCTGCTCCCGGCTCTGTTATTTTGACGCCACCCACTGCATTGATGAACACATCTTGATCAAAACACGGAATACCTGCATGCCGGTGTAAGACTGCCAGTAACATTGCCAGTCGATTTTGCTCCAATCCCACACTCAATCGCTTAGGATTCGGCGCATGCGCTTCATCCACTAACGCTTGAATTTCCACTAATAATGGCCGTGACCCTTCTTGCGTCACCATTACACACGCACCGGGCACCTGCACATCATGATGAGAAAGAAACAAAGCTGAGGGATTACTAACCTCACGCAAACCTTTCTCTGTCATCGCGAAAACGCCTAATTCATTGACGGCACCGAAGCGATTCTTAAATGCCCGTATCAGACGAAAACTAGAGTGGGTGTCGCCTTCGAAGTACAAAACAGTATCCACCATATGCTCCAGTACACGTGGCCCTGCGAGCGCACCTTCCTTGGTAACATGACCAATCAGAATAATGCAAACGCCATGAGCTTTGGCCAATCGCGTCAAGCGAGCGGCACATTCACGAACTTGAGCAACCGATCCAGGCGCAGATTGCAGTGTCTCCGAATAAATCGTCTGAATCGAATCGATCACGGCGACTTCGGGTTGATGCTCAGCAAGCATCACTTGAATATTTTCCAGTTGAATTTCAGTCAACAGTTTAACTGCGTTCACATCTAACGCCAGACGCCTTGCCCGTAATGCAACTTGCTGCGCTGATTCTTCGCCACTCACATACAACACCTGGCGCTCAATCGATATGGCTGAAAGTGCCTGCAATAATAGCGTCGATTTACCAATACCCGGATCACCACCCAGCAGCACGACGCCTCCTCGTACTAGCCCACCTCCCAACACTCGGTCAAATTCAGTTATGCCTGTTGAATAGCGTGGAGAATCTTCGGTTTCAACCTCATTTAATTTATGTATCTGGCCAGACAAAACTGCCGGGATGACGCGAAATCCATTCTTTTCAAGGCCCACGCGACTCGCTCTTTCGGTAACCGTTTCCACAAGGGTATTCCATTCCCGGCAATGGGGGCACTGACCCTGCCATTTAAGTGTTTGGCCGCCACAAGCATTACAAAAATAAAGCGATCTTGACTTAGCCATAGAATAAAATCGATTACAGCAATACCCACGCCGAAGGTATTGATGAATTAGTCGTAAACCTCCGTCTTATCGAAGAAATTTCCTTGCGCATCCTTCACCGACAGTATGGGTTCCTCGTCTATAGGCCACTGGATAGCTAATACTGGATCGTTCCAGATTATACAGCGCTCATATTCAGGCGCCCAGTAATCGGTTGTCTGATAAAGAAATTCAGCAAACGCCGAAAGCACCACAAAACCATGAGCGAACCCCTCAGGAATCCAGAGTTGTTTCTTGTTTTCTGCGCTGAGCATTACGCCTATCCACTGTCCAAACGTGGGAGAAGAACTCCGAAGATCGACCGCCACATCAAATACTTCGCCGGCAATGACACGCACGAGCTTCCCTTGAGGCTGCAATATTTGATAATGCAATCCGCGCAAAACATGTTTCAAGGAATGGGAATGATTGTTCTGCACAAAGGTAGCCTTTCTACCGATTGCAGCCTCGAATTGACGTTGATGATAGCTTTCAAAGAAGAAGCCACGCGCGTCACTGAATACGCGGGGCTCGATAAGGTACACATCAGGAATCGCCAGGGAGGTGACTTTCATATTCAAGTAGTTGACTCCTTATTGAGAACGACCATCAATATAAGGATGTTGCAGTATTTGCATCAAATACCGGCCATAGCCATTTTTAATCAGTGGTTGTGCCAGCCTTTCCAATCGAGTAGCATCGATCCACCCCTTTCGGTAGGCAATTTCTTCTGGGCAAGCTATCTTGAGCCCTTGCCGGTGCTCTATTGTCGCCACGAATTCACTGGCATCCAATAAGGATTCATAGGTACCAGTATCGAGCCATGCATAGCCACGCCCCATGATTTCCACATTGAGTCTCTTTTGTGCCAGATAAATTCTGTTGAGATCCGTAATTTCCAACTCATTACGTGCGGAAGGTTTGAGGCTCCTTGCGAAATCGACCACTTCCCGATCATAAAAATATAAACCTGTCACAGCATAATTTGATTTGGGTTGTTTGGGCTTTTCTTCCAAATCAACTGCACGGCCGCTTTGATCAAACTCCACCACGCCATAACGCTCAGGATCATTGACATGATAAGCAAAAACACTCGCGCCTTCCTGACGCATCATGGCATTATCTAACAACTGATGAAAGTCATGCCCATAAAAAATATTGTCCCCTAGAATTAACGCTGAATTGTCACTGGCAATAAATGATTCGCCTATGATAAAAGCCTGCGCCAAACCATCCGGCGAAGGTTGGACAGCATAGGATAAATTCAGTCCCCAATGCTCGCCACTTCCCAGTAGACGCTCAAAAAGTGGCGTATCTTCTGGTGTGGATATGACAAGAATATCGCGAATGCCCGCCAGCATCAGAGTGCATAGCGGATAATAAATCATTGGCTTATCAAATACTGGCAATAACTGTTTGGAAACTACCTGGGTAACGGGATATAGCCGCGTACCGGAACCACCCGCTAAAATAATACCTTTTCTACGATGAATACTAGATTTTCCCTGATTAACAGACTGTGATGTTATTGTTTCCATTAATTTATTTCTTGACTTAATTTAGATGCCTGCACTTCCACTAAAAAAACTTCACTCAAATGATGAGTATAAACTCTGTCATGATATTGCATGCGCTTATATAACCGCACATTATTTTTCCGAGGGATTGATAAATTATACAGAGACCACCGGATAAACCGACCATGACAGAAGCATTCTTATTTCAGCGCCTCAGGACATGGTTTGCGCCCTATCATGGCATGCTGGCTTTCGCGGTTATCAATTTGGTTATCATCGCACTCACCACATCATTATTGCCAATACTCATTAAACAATTAATCGATCATGTTGGAATTAGCCAGAAACTCGAAGGATCTCAGTTCATTCAACTGACTATCGTCAGCTTACTTGCCCTTCGCGGCATTGCAAGTCTAGCCAGCAATTATTCTATCAATTGGGTAAGCGGAAAAATCGGCAGTGATATTCGAATGGCTCTATTTGAAAAGTGTATGGCGTTACCCGCAACCCACTCTGAAAGACCAGGCCCAGAAAAGTTCACCGCCTATTTCGTTTCGAATATTGATCAAGTCACCAAGGTCATTGCCCAGCTATTATCCATTGTGGGGAAAGAACTATTCACTGCGATGGGTCTGCTGATAGTCATGTTCTTATTAAGCTGGGAATTCTCACTCATGGGATTGCTAATCGCTCTAGTTATTGGCGCGATTATCCAATTTATCTCGCAAGCAAGTAATTCGAGCCAACTAACCTCTGGTGAATTAATGAACTCCCACATCCTCTCCCGAACCTCACGCACGCATACCAAATTGATCAAGCTCGATAATGCTCAATCACAAGAAAGCGAATATTTCCGCAATTTAATTGAGCATGAGCGTTCTCTTGCTTTAAAGCGAGCTATCATCAGAGCAATTGGCAAAATCATTGCCTTTCTGATTATCGCTGCGATGCTAGCCGCATTTTACCTCTTGTTCATGCAGCAACTCTCGCTTGACAAGCTAACAGTCGGCGATGCGTGCGCCTTGATCACAGCGATACTGCTGCTTATCCTTCCT
>CAYNXU010000080.1:1519-6579 GCA_964401225.1 uncultured Nitrosomonas sp. | reverse complement strand
TTATGAAATATTCTGGCTAGATGCTAGAATGCATAGGTTTTTTTAAATATCTTATTTTTTAAAAGAGTAAATGCTGTCATGTATTCAAATAATAAAACGATAGAGAGTGTTGATCCCGATCTGTGGCAAGCAATTAAAGGCGAGATACAGCGACAAGAAGATCACATTGAACTAATTGCGTCTGAGAATTATGCGAGTCCCGCAGTACTTCAAGCACAAGGATCGGTACTTACTAATAAATATGCAGAGGGATACCCTGGTAAACGTTATTATGGTGGTTGCAAATACGTTGATATCGTGGAGCAGCTTGCCATTGATCGTTTAAAAGCATTATTTGGTGCTGAATATGTTAATGTACAGCCACACTCTGGTTCTCAGGCAAATGCGGCAGTATATTTGTCTGCGCTCAAACCGGGTGATACCCTTTTAGGAATGTCGCTTGCTCATGGCGGGCATTTAACTCATGGCGCTTCAGTTAACTTGAGTGGTAAGATTTTTAATTCTGTGACTTATGGACTTCATCCTGAGACAGAAGAAATTGATTACGATGAAGTAGCGCGATTAGCCCATGAGCATCGTCCGAGAATGATTGTGGCTGGTGCTTCATCCTATGCGCGAGTGATTAATTGGAAGCATTTTCGTAAAATAGCTGATGAAGTGGGGGCTTATCTTTTTGTGGATATGGCTCACTATGCAGGATTAATCGCTGCTGGTTTTTATCCTAATCCGGTAGGTGTGGCTGATTTTGTGACCAGTACTACGCATAAAACACTGCGTGGGCCACGAGGCGGTGTAATTATGGCTAAGCAGGCATTTGAGAAAACACTCAATTCAGCCGTTTTTCCGCAAACTCAGGGCGGTCCTTTGATGCATGTCATAGCGGCCAAAGCAATAGCTTTTAAAGAGGCTGCCAGTAAGGAATTTAGTGATTATCAGCAGCAAGTCATTGAAAATGCGCGAGTCATGGCGAAGGTGCTGCAGAATCGTGGTTTGCGTATAGTATCAGGGCATACGGATTGTCACATGTTCTTGGTGGATCTACGTGCCAAGAATTTAACAGGGAAACAAGCTGAAGAAGCCTTGGAGATCGCCCATATCACGGTTAATAAAAATGCCATTCCAAATGATCCTCAGAAGCCCTTTGTAACCAGTGGTATACGAATCGGTACGCCAGCGATTACAACACGAGGCTTCAAAGAAATTGAAGCAGAGCAATTAGCAAATCTAGTTGCAGATGTGTTGGATTCGCCTGATAATTCCATGGTTATAGAGCGTGTTGCTCAAGAAGCGAGGTTGCTGTGTACTAACTATCCAGTATATGGGAACTGAAATCCTGGGTGAGTTCAAAATGAGCGTTAGTGATCATGAAGTTTTTTGCGATCACAAAAAGTACGTGAAACTAATTGCTCAACAAATGCTAAATAATGAGATGTCCTTTTTGTAATGCCGAAGATACCAGTGTAATTAATTCGCGCGTCAGCGAAGAAGGGGATCGTGTTCGTCGACGCCGGCATTGTGCGGCTTGTGGTAAGCGCTTTACTACTTATGAGACAGTAGAGCTGCGTTTACCGCAAGTAGTTAAACAGAATGGTAATCGTGCGGAGTTTAGCCGCAGCAAGCTTCTCACAAGTTTTTTGCGTGCGTTACATAAGCGTCCAGTGCCTACTGAATATGTGGATGCAGCCATTGATCGTATTGTCCAGAAATTACTGAGCTTGGGTACACGAGAGATATCTTCGCGTAGTATTGGTGAGCTGGTAATGCAGGAGCTTTATAAACTTGATAAAGTGGCATATATACGCTTTGCCTCTGTATACAAGAGTTTCCAGGATGTTGGTGACTTTCAGGATGTCATTAAGGAAGTTCAAAAATTACACTAGTGTCACGATCTTAAGAAAT
This sequence comes from uncultured Nitrosomonas sp., assembly GCA_964401225.1. Classification (GTDB taxonomy): domain Bacteria; phylum Pseudomonadota; class Gammaproteobacteria; order Burkholderiales; family Nitrosomonadaceae; genus Nitrosomonas. The sequence goes on along the minus strand of CAYNXU010000080.1, from coordinate 4,680 downwards.
TTGTCTGAAACAGAAATCACAATTTTTGACCGCCAAAGCAACGCTACATCCTTAAATTTCTTGTGACTGAAGATTTCCAAATTTTTTCACCCAATGATTACGATTTGATGTCTCAAGCATTAAAGCTTGCAGAAAGGGGGTTATATACCACCAGTCCAAATCCCCGTGTAGGGTGTGTCATTGTTAAAAATAATCAAGTAATTGGTCGTGGCTGGCATGAACGCGCCGGCCAACCCCATGCCGAAATTAATGCGCTGAATTCGGCGGGTAGGGAGGCCAGGAATGCTACTGTTTATGTGACGCTGGAGCCGTGCAGTCACTATGGACGGACACCTCCTTGCGCACAAGCGCTAATTAAAGCAGGTGTGGCTAAGGTTATGGTTGCGATGCGAGATCCCAATCCTTTGGTGGCAGGAAAGGGGATTGCCATGCTGAGGCAGGCGGGTGTAATTGTGCAGTGTGGTTTGTTAGAGGCACAAGCACGCGAACTGAATATCGGCTTTATTTCTCGTATGGTTCGCCATCGACCATGGGTGAGATTGAAAATAGCTGCAAGTCTGGATGGTAAGACCGCATTGAGCAATGGGGAAAGTCAATGGATTACCAGTGAAGCAGCGCGCTTGGACGGTCACCGATTACGCGCAGTATCTTGTGCTATTTTAACCGGGATGGGCACGGTAAAACGGGATGATCCGCAATTGACAGTTCGCCATGTCGAGACATCCCGGCAGCCGTTACGAATCGTAATTGATAATCGTCTCGAGATATCAGTGAATGCTAAGTTATTGCAGGGTGATAAATTATTGATTTTCACTGCTGAGAAGGATGAAAGCAAAAAAAAGATACTGGAGGATAAGGGCGCACAGGTGATTATCCTGCCAGGTAATGACGGCAGAGTAGACCTGACTCAAATGATGATTAAGCTGGTTGATTTGGAGATCAACGAATTGCTTGTAGAGGCAGGAAGTACTTTAAGTGGTGCGATGGTACAAGCAGGATTAATCGATGAGCTAATTATCTATCTTGCTCCTTGTATATTGGGTGATCAGGCTCAAGGGATGCTGAGTTTACCCATGCTGACCACGTTAACCCATAGGCGCAAGCTTGAACTTGCAGATGTTCGTATGATCGGAGCTGACATTCGAGTGACCACAAAAGTCATCAATCCTCAATAGCATGAATTGGTATTAAACAGGTTTTTTGGCAAGCTTGCGTTGCAGTGTTCTGCGATGCATATTTAAGATTCTTGCTGTCACTGAAATATTGTTATTGTTCTCAATCAAGATACGGTGGATGTATTCCCATTCCAATCGCCCAACGGAGAGTGGGTGCGCGCTTATCGGGACGTCGGTATCACCGGTGGTACGCTCGAAAGCGGCCATAATGTCATTAACGTCAACTGGCTTTGCGAGATAATGGGTTGCCCCGAGCTTGATTGCTTCGACTGCAGTAGCGATGCTGGCATAACCGGTTAGCATGACGATGCGTGTTCCAGGGTCGAGCTTCTTTATTTTGTCAACCAGAGTTAACCCAGACTCATCCGCTAGTTTGAGATCAATAATTGCGAATTCGGGCATAAGCGCCTCAACCTTTTCCAAAGCCGAAGCGATAGTGTGAGCACATGTGACATCAAACCCTCGTTTCGTCATTGCCTTGGCTAGCACATCACAGAACACGGGATCGTCATCGACGATTAGCAAACTTGGGTATTCAGTAACTTCATTCATGAAATTCGTATCTTTATAGAGTGTAGAGTGCAGATGTGAGGGGGAGGTCATATGACCTTGGGTATGAGGGGGAGGGTGACATGTATGCAAGCACCGCCCTCTGGGTGATTAAACAAACGCACATTGCCACCAAAACGCTCGATATTTGCGTTAGCAAGAAATAAACCGATTCCAAATCCTTGTCCTGGGGCTTTGTTGGTGAAAAATGCTTCTCCTGCGCGCTGCGCAGCTTCTCCAGTCAACCCTTCGCCATCATCATGAATTTCCAGATTCAAAGTGTGCTGATCCCAATTGCTCTTGATCTTGACTTGGTCGGTAGAAGCATCTGCCGCATTGTTCAATAAATTTAAAATGGATTGACTCAATAATTGTGTATTCATGATACTCGGTGCAGGTTGCGTTCCCTCCCATTGATAGCTGAATTTAGTGGATGGACGAATGAGTTGCCATTTATCCAGTACCTGTTTTAGAAAATAATCGACAGATTGACTATTGCCATCTTCAATTCGTGCTTGCCCTGCATTAGCGAGTAACTGCGTCAAGGTTTGCTTGCAATGCGTAATTTGATTACGCAGGATGCGGATATTATTCTGGAATTCTTCGTTTTGGGGATATTCCTGCTGTAGTTCCCCGGAGATAACCGCCATGGTCGAGAGAGGCGTACCCAATTCATGGGCTGCACCCGCGGCCAGCGTGCCAAGAGCGATGATTTGTTCGTTGCGTAGTGCCTGCTCACGTGCTTGCGCAAGATCCTTATCGCGATCGCGAATGGAAATACTCATTTTGACAACGAACCAGGCAATCAGAATGGTGCTTAATACAAACGTTAACCACATGCCTGATACATGGAGATTAAACTCCATGAGGTGCGCACTATGGTCATCTGAATGATCATGCGGCAACGGAATGTATTCAAATAGCAAAATTGTATAGCAAGTAATCGTAATGACTGCGATTGCCCAAGTGTAGCGCCACGGGAGGATTGCTGCGGCAATAGTGAGGGGCAATAGGTAAAGTGAGATAAAGGGATTGGTTGAGCCGCCGCTGAAATAAAGTAATGCGGTCAAAGCAAAAATATCAATTAATAATTGTGCAAAAAATTCTAGATTTGAAACAGGAAATGTATGATGTAGACGGACCCAGGTGAAAAAATTGAGTATTGTGAGGATGACCACGACGATAGTCATCTCGGTCCAAGGGGCATCCAGCTCAATCACTGAGTACACGAAGACAAACAGGCTACATTGCACGACAATTGCGATGCTTCTTAAGAAAAATAGACGCTGCAGATTTTTGCTAAGGGGGGACTGATGAAGGATGTTAAACATTAGAGTTGCTTATCTTGTTTTTCATATTTACCTAAATAACATTAACGCAAATTAATCATTTAGGCTATGTGACAAATTGTCACATCTTTAGTTTTTAAAAATTCAG
>CAYNXU010000080.1:0-1419 GCA_964401225.1 uncultured Nitrosomonas sp. | reverse complement strand
TATGATGAACACTCAAAGATTTCATTAGTTTGTCGTGTATTCCTTCAAAACCACCGTTACTCATAATAAGGATATGATCGCCGCTATGAGCGATATTAGTAATGGCGTCAACCAACGGCATTATTTCATGATGTAAGCTTGCTTTGTCTCCTAAAGCGGTGAGTGCTGCTTGTACATCCCATTCCGAGTGATTGGCATAGCAAAATACTAAATCGGCAATGTCAAGACTCATTGCGAGAGTATCTTGCCAAATGCCCATTTTCATCGTGTTGGAACGTGGTTCTAAGACAGCAATAATACGCGCATTGCCGACTTTATTGCGTAAGCCATGCAATGTGGTTTTGATGGCGGTAGGGTGATGCGCAAAATCATCGTATATGGTGATGTCATTGACGATGCCGCGGATTTCCATTCTTCGTTTGACGTTCTTGAACTGGGATAATGCAGAAATCGCGATATCGGTTGGAACACCAGCATGGCGTGCGGCTGCAATGGCCGCTAACGCATTCATGCAATTATGCACTCCCAATAAGTCCCATTGCAGTATTCCCTGAGATTTTCCTCTAAAAGCGATTTCAATGCTTTGATCTGCAAGTACAGAGGCTTGCCAACCATCATCACTGCCAAATTGTTCAACAGGTGTCCAGCAGCCTTGTGAAAGTACCTGCTGCAAGTTACTCTCAAGGCCATTGGAAACGATTAATCCATTTCCAGGGATCGTTCTCACGAAATAGTGGAATTGTTGTTGAATGGCTGCCAAATTCGAGAAAATATCTGCATGATCGAATTCAAGATTATTTAATACGGCCGTTCTGGGGTGATAATGGATAAATTTAGAGCGCTTATCAAAAAATGCTGTATCGTATTCGTCAGCCTCAATCACAAAAAACGGCGATGGCTCATGGTTATCTGCTTGATGTGTACTTTTTCCTCCCAATCGCGCGGATATCCCAAAATTTTCTGGTATCCCTCCGATAAGGAAGCCCGGCGCTAGCAAGCCGTATTCCAATATCCATGCCAGCATTGAACTTGTCGTCGTTTTGCCATGCGTTCCTGCTACAGCGAGTACCCACTTTTTTCTCAAAATATGCTCTGAAAGCCATTGCGGGCCAGAGATGTAGGGTAAATTTCTATTGAGAATCTCTTCCATCAAAGGATTGCCGCGGGAAATGGCGTTGCCAATTACAAACAGATCGGGGTTGAGCTGTGCTTGCTGGGGCGTATATCCCTCGATTAATTCGATTCCTTGAGAGATAAGTTGTGTACTCATGGGAGGATAAACATTCGCGTCACAACCCGTGACTCGATAGCCTGATTCCCGTGCGAGTACTGCGATGCCGCCCATGAAAGTGCCGCAAATACCGAGGATATGAATATGCACCGTGTATCTTTCCTGAGAAATTGATAGATTGACTTGCT
>CAYNXU010000079.1:0-6668 GCA_964401225.1 uncultured Nitrosomonas sp. | reverse complement strand
AATAATTCTTAGGAAGTAATACCCACATTTCTCCTTTTTGCTTCATTTTTCCAGCCTGATTTGCAGCTTCCTGGCCAAATCCCCAGAAGAAATCCGCCCGTACCCCGCCTTTTATTGCGCTGCCAGTGTCCTGAGCGACCATTAGTCGATTAAGCGGTTTATCGGTGTTTGGCCAGGTCGTAGAGAGAAAAATAGGCGCACCTTGCGGAACAGCGCGTGGATCGATGGCAAGGCTTCTACCCGCGGTAAGGGGTACACCTAGCGCACCCGGTGGGCCGGATAAATTGTTAGGAAGCTCACGAAAAAAAATAAAGCGCGAATTTTGATGCAGTAATTCGGTCAATTTATCGGGATTCTGTTGTCCCCAATACTTGATACCTTGCATGGAAGCGCGTTCTAAAGGTAGTTCGCCGCGCTCAACAAGCAGTCTGCCAATCGATTGATAGGGGCGGCCGTTTTGATCTGCGTAGCCTACACGAAGAATTTCGCCATTTTCTAAAGCAATACGACCTGAGCCCTGAATCTGTAGGAAAAATAATTCAACCTGATCATCTACCCATAAAAGCTCACGACCTTTCAGCGAGGGAAGGTCATTTTCGATTTCTGCACGACTATAATAAGGAACGACTTTGCGACCTTCCAAGCGACCACGCAGTTGTAGATTCTTGAGTTCTGGGTAAGCATCCCCCAAATCGATGACGAGGAGTTCATCTGGGGGTGCGTACAGTGGGTAGCGATACAGTTTGGATGGTGTGCGACTGCCTCTTAGCAGCGGCTCATAGTAGCCCGTGATCAGCCCTTCGTTACTACCATCCAGATTTAATACCTGATGCGGGACGAAATGATGTTTGAAGAAGCGCTTGATGGTACTATCATCGGGTTGCTTGATCGCATCGGTTTGTCTGCAGATTTCTCGCCATAATGGTTGGTTTTTTAGTGCATTGCAGCTTTGCAAAAAAGCCGTCCATGCTGGCAGAAATGTGTCTTGCTCCCACTCTTTTAATTGAGACCAGTCTGCTGCTTTTAGCTTGCTGATACTTGGAGAGATCGGCGATGTTTGAGGTGCGGTAGTGGGTGTAGCAGGTGCGCTTGTAATTGAAGATTCCGGAGGCTTGGTCGAAATAGGGACGGGAGAAGCATTTTCGGTTTTGCAAGCAGTCAATAGCCATAGTGAAAACGCAAGAATAAATAAAGACGATTGGTTTTTCATCGAATTTTAGTTAGAGTTATATTCCATAAATAATTACAAACTATATAATAAGCTAAAAATATGTGGATATTAGCAGTTGAGGCCGCGCTAGCATTAGGATTATTTCTTTTCATTATTTGGTGGACTTTGCCAAAGAAAAAGAACAAAGACAAGGATAAGAAGGAAGATTGACTGGTTTCGCAAGGATTTTTGTTGGATTCCATTCGATTGAATCCTTTTTGTGTCTATATTTTATGAATACATTGATCATACTGGGTTGTCCTGATCGATGAATTGGTGCTTAATATTGAATTGCTGGGCAATATGTGCGCCGAGCGCTTGTATGCCATAACGCTCAGTTGCATGATGCCCTGCAGAAATGAATGCAATCCCGGATTCTCGCGCGGCATGGACATTTTGTTCGGAGATTTCGCCCGTAATAAACGCATCGACGCCTAATTGAATGGCTTCCTCGAAATAACTCTGAGCAGCACCGGTACACCAAGCAACACGACGGATTTGTTTGGCTGGGTCACCGATAATCAGAGGGTTACGTGCTAATACGGATGAGATTTTTTCTCCGAGTTCCCTAAGGGATATTTCGTGCGTAAGCCGACCATGAGCTGCAATGTTTTGTTCGCCAAAGTAACCTGTTGTCAAGAAATCCAATTTTTGTCCTAATTGAGCATTGTTACCTAACTCGGGATGCGCATCCAAGGGTAAATGATAGGCAAAAAGATTGATTTCGTGTTTTATCAATAAGGCTATGCGACGGTGCCTTATACCGCAGAGAGTTCTTTCTTCGCCACGCCAGAAATAGCCATGGTGCACGAGTATTGCATCGGCATGCATGGTTACCGCTGTCTGCAGCAGATCTAACGATGCTGTTACACCACTGATGACGGTGTGAATTTGATCGCGCCCTTCCACTTGTAGTCCGTTTGGGCAATAATCATGAAAGCGCGAGATATCTAGTAATTGGCCCAGATAATTTTCAAGTATTTTTTGTTGCATTTTTTTCTCACTATCCCATATATCTTATTGTAATCCTCAATTAATACGCTGATATGAATAAACTTTGGTTAATTTTTTCACAAACAGTCACGGTCATACTAGCTATCTTTTTTGTCGTTTCCACGCTTCGGCCCGAGCTATTGCCATGGACGCCACGCGGCAAGCTTGCGACGATCAAAGAAGTTACTCCAATTGATGATACACCCAGACCCGGTAGTTTTAACGCTGCTGCTGAAATTGCGATGCCATCAGTGGTCAATATTTTTACCAGTAAGGAAGTTAGAATGCCCTCCCATCCGTTATTGGATGATCCGATGTTTCAGCGTTTCTTTGGTGAGCGTTTTGAGTCCAGGCCAAGGCGGACCTCGAGCCTCGGCTCTGGAGTTATAGTCAGTCCAGAGGGCTATATCTTGACGAATCATCATGTGGTTGAAGCGGCCAGTGAAATCCAGGTTGCCTTGGTTGATGGACGGAATGTCAAAGCACGCACGATCGGTTCGGATCCGGAAAGTGATCTGGCGGTATTAAAGATTGATCTGGATAATTTGCCTAGTATCGCCTTTGGTCAACCTGAACAAGCAAAGGTAGGTGATATTGTACTTGCAATTGGCAATCCTTTTGGCGTAGGGCAGACGGTTACTATGGGCATCATCGGTGCAGTGGGGCGATCTCAAGTGGGGATCAATACTTTCGAGAATTTTATTCAAACGGATGCGGCGATTAACCCGGGCAACTCTGGGGGGGCGCTCACTGATACGGCTGGCAATCTGATTGGTATTAATACCGCCATTTATTCTCGCACGGGTGGATCACTTGGAATAGGTTTCGCCATTCCCGCAAATGCGGCAAAACAGATCATGGAGCAAATTATCGAAACTGGGAGCGTGACACGCGGCTGGTTAGGCGTAAGCATGCAGGATATTACCCCTGAACTTGCGGAGTCATTTAGACTGAAAAAACCTGGCGGGGCTTTAATCGCGGGTGTACTGAGGAATGGCCCTGCTGATGGTGCGGGGATAAAACCTGGGGATGTCCTGCTTGCTGTGGATGGACAAACTGTTGCCGATTCCTCAGAAATGCTCAACCTGGTGGCTGCATTGCCGCCAGGCAAGACAGTTACCTTGACGATATTGCGTAATAATTCAGAACGATCAGTCAGAATTAAAGTAGGCAAACGTCCTACCTAAGTAAGATGGTAATTAAGTGTAGTAACTTATGTGAGATCCCGGGATGCAAACATTGATACAAATGTATGCATCCCGGGAAATATATCAAAGCAAGTGAATTAACTAAATGAATGTGACATCGCTCAGTGTAAAAGCACTGACTGCATTATATTATTGGGTTGATATTAATATATTTGCGCTCGGTCGCGAAATGCGACTTTCCTATCTGCCTCCCTTGATGGTTTATCTAGCTGCGGGTATTGCTAGCTTAACGGGTATTGTTGGCACATTTTACGTTAAAGAACGATTGGGGCTATCTGCCGAATTCCTGGCGGCACTGGGATTTTGGATGGCGTTACCGTGGGCTCTAAAAATGCCGCTTGGCCACCTCGTCGATCTCATGTGGCGTTGGAAGAGCCTGCTTGTCTACCTGGGTGCGAGTTTAATCATGGTGAGCTTGCTCATCATGATTGGATTACTTGGATATACCGATGCCATGTTAGCGATTGCGTCAGTAGAGAGCTGGTACATAGCGGCAACTCTGCTGGCCCCGATTGGTTATGTATTGCAGGACGTGGTGGCAGATGCGATGACGGTGGAAGCCGTTCCGCGTATCGATGAGAATGGACAGCCATTGTCTTCGGAAAAGCGCAAGCAGATGCATGTTACGATGCAAACCCTCGGTCGAGTAGCCATTATTGGGGGTAGTGTACTGGTTTCGGTAGCCAATGTTATTTTGATGCGCGATGTTGGTGCCATGCCCGAGGCAGAGAAGACCGCTGCTTATTTATTGGTATACGAGCTCGCTTTAATCATTCCCTTTATCTCGGTTTGTGGGATTTTCTTTGCAAGCTGGCTGCGACGAAGAAGTATGTCGCGTTTTGCTGCGCAGGGCTATAGTCGTGAAGAATCTGAGGCATTGTTGAACATGCATGCTGAGGCTCCTCCGATTAACTGGTGGATATTGGGAGGAGGCGCAGCGTTTACAATCGTATCGCTGAGTATCGGGCTGGGTGGTTTTTCTGCTGCCGAAGAGATCGTTTTTTGTTTGTCGATAACCATCGTACTTTTTTTGATAAGACAGCTTGCCAGCGAGCTCGATGAAGAAGCGCGTAATGTATTGGTAGGTACGGCCATCCTTATATTTATCTTTCGTGCTTTGCCTACGCCAGGAGCTGGTGCCACTTGGTGGATGGTCGATCAATTGGGCTTTGATCAACAATTTCTTGCTACTTTATCGTTGATCGGCGCTGTTTTGACGCTGGCAGGAATGTTTATATTTCGCCGCTTTATGGCGGAGCGTTCTATGGCGTATATTATTGGCGCGTTGACGATTGCAGGTACGTTGCTATCGTTTCCAATCATTGGTATGTACTTTGGTTTACACGAGTGGACTGCCTCACTAACAGGAGATGTGGTCGATGCGCGTTTTATCGCCATCATAGATACGGCGCTCGAATCGCCTCTCGGCCAGATTGCAATGATTCCCATGTTGGCGTGGATTGCTAACTCTGCCCCAGAGAAACTTAAGGCGACCTTTTTTGCAGTTATGGCATCGTTTACCAACCTTGCGTTATCAGCTTCTCAACTGAACACTAAGTATATGAATCAATTTTATATCATTACACGGGAAGTCAGTGATCCGCTGACCGGTGAGATAATCGTACCTGCCGATTATAGTGAACTGGGTTGGCTTTTGATAACGGTGACAATGATCAATTTTATCCTGCCTTTATTGGCTATTTTTATTATTAAGCAAACACGTTTCCGCTGTGCTTGAGCTGGAGCTTTGCTTTCCCAAAAATTTACTCAATAAAATTGAAAAGATGTCGATATCTTTCTTGCTTCGTCAATTATTAAGGTTTGTCAGAAGCAAAATTTATTAACATTTTTTTGAAGGAGTAATTATGCTCAGATTGCTACAACTGGTAATTATCTTTTTTGTGTTGAATGGTGCTGTTTTTGCAAGTGTTAATATCAATACTGCTTCACAATCCGAGCTTGAAATGCTCAAGGGAATTGGTCCGGCTAAAGCAAAGGCTATCGTTGAATATCGGAATCAGAATGGCATGTTTAATTCCATCGATGACTTGGAAAAAATCAGTGGTATTGGACCGGGGGTCATCAAGCAGATTCGTAACGAAGTAACTGTGGGTGATACGGCAGCAGTGAGTGAGGAAGAAAAGAGCGTTGTCGGGCAGTAGGAGGAAGGAACAACCTAATCTATAAGTTTACGAGTGAGTGCTGCCCCCAGAAAGTCAATTTCTGGGGGCGTATTTTTTTGTTTGTTTTATTTTTTAAGCATTTATTATCAGTGTCATATGCGATAATCAATAATCTCGCTGAAAATGCATCGCTCATGTTCAAAACAATTGAAGAATTTGTTGGTAATACACCATTAGTCAAACTGAAGCGTATCCCTGGGGATACCACTAATACCATTCTTGCTAAGCTTGAGGGGAATAATCCTGCTGGGTCAGTCAAAGATCGGCCGGCGATTTCCATGATTATGCATGCGCAAAAGCGAGGTGATATAAAACCAGGCGATACCTTGATTGAGGCTACTAGCGGGAATACGGGGATTGCATTGGCAATGGCAGCGGCCATGATGGGTTATCGTATGATCCTCGTTATGCCGGAAAATCTGAGCATAGAGCGTCGGCAAGCGATGAGTGCGTTTGGTGCGCAAATCATACTTACCCCTAAAGAAGGGGGGATGGAAAAAGCGCGCGATATTGCTGAAAAGATGCGTAAAGAAGGCCAGGGGCTTATTCTTGATCAGTTTGCTAATCCTGATAATCCATTGGCTCATTATGAAGGGACTGCACCAGAAATCTGGCGGGATACGCAGGGAAGGATAACTCATTTTGTAAGTAGCATGGGTACCACAGGAACGATCATGGGTTGCGCACGATATTTTTCAGAAAAAGAATCAGCTATTGAAATCATAGGCGTGCAACCAGAAGAAGGATCCCAGATTCCCGGTATTCGTAAATGGCCGGAAGATTATTTGCCGAAAATATATCATCCTGAACAGTTGAATCGGATCATATTGGTTTCGCAGTTTGAGGCTGAGACGATGACTCGGCGTTTGGCGCGCGAAGAGGGAATCTTTGCTGGCGTCTCATCTGGTGGTGCGCTAGCTGCCGCACTGAAAGTTTCTGCTGAAGTAGAAAATGCAGTGATTGTTTTTATTGTATGCGATCGAGGTGATCGTTATTTATCTACTGGGGTTTTTGGTTGAAGTAACTTGACAGTAAGCATTAAACCCTTAAAAAAGGGTGGTTAAGTATAACCAC
>CAYNXU010000078.1:0-6702 GCA_964401225.1 uncultured Nitrosomonas sp. | reverse complement strand
GGCCGTTGTTCCCTGTGTTGCATCAAGTTGGCATAGCGCTCCAATTGTGGGCGATAGCGTTCTTGCTCACGATCGAGAAACACCTCGATATCTCCGCCTAGGTGGGTACCCGTTTTGTAATCGATAATCCAGCGCGTCCCCGCAGCATCGACAAACGTTCTGTCCATAACAATATGATCAAGCTCTTCTTTACGCATGCCGCTCAATGCCCATTCGCAATGGGCATCAGTATGTTGCCCACTTAAAATCCATCGGCTTTTTTCATCTTCCCATAGCGCTCTGAGTGCATTAGATAATTGTGTCAGCGCATGATCGAAGTAAGCTTGCGCAATACCACTTTGCATCAGCAATGCCCGGCCAACTCGTTCAAAACGGGGCCAGTCCTCTGACGCAAAATGTTCGATACCTACTTTGCCAACATGCTGTAGCAGTCGATGCATGACCGTGCCCACCTGACGGGCGGTTTCGCCTGCCCAGTCAAACTCGATCGATTCTTCCGTGATTTGACGAGACGCAGCAATGGTCACTCTGACAGCCTCAGGCGGTGATGGTGGATGCCAGTCTCCGGCAAGTCGATATCGTTGGGTAGAGAGACGTTGGCCAGAGACTACTTTCGATGCATTTTCTGCTGACTCTTTATCAAGAGATGCATGGTTATTCAGCAAAGCCTGAAAATGCGCTTCTGCAACCGACCACAATCGTGCCAACAAAGCATTTTCGGGGGGCGCCTTTATTTCCTTGATTTCAGAAAGATCCGGATGATCCACGTGTCCGAACAGATGCAATTGATGTCTAGCGCGCGTGGCTGCTACGTATAGCAATCGACCATCTTCCCGATAGCCTTTTGCTTTATCCAGTTGCCGTAAGTAGGCCGTAATCGGATTGATATCAGCGCCCTCCGCACTGATCGGCGCAAGTAACAATGCTGGATGGCCCGATTTAAGTGGATGTTTCATCCAGTAAAGCAATTTGGTTTCATCATTTTTACCCTGACGACCAAGACCTGGCAAAATCACCACATCAAACTCCAGACCCTTCGCCTTGTGAATAGTCATGAGCTGCAGCGAGCAATCCGCCGTCACATCCGGTAAAGCATAAAGCCGCCCAACATGCTCATCTAGAGCTTGAATATCTGGCAATTGACCAGCTTCCTCCAGCTTCTCCAGCAACTGGAAATAAACTTCTGCATCGTCCAGATCGGTTTCATCCGTTACGCAGGCCGCTCCCCCCAGCGCGATCCATGCGCCCTCTACGTTTCGGCGTAGCGTGCATTTTGTTTGGTTATTGATCGCGCTTTCAATAACCGGCAAAACCCGTGCAAGTCGCTGCTGGGCATCTTCACTGAGCTGCGCAAGGTGTGATCGATTCCGCAGCCAATCAAGAATTGTTTTTTGAAAATCCCCGTTTACCAAGGTGTGCAGATCCTGCAGTGTCAGCCCACACCATGGCGCACGCAGCAATGCCAACCAGGCGATGCGATCTCCATGATGCAGCAAGGCACGCGTCAGCGCGAGCAAGTCCTGGATCACAGGACGATGAGTCAGTTGCTCAATTTCAACTGCCCGGAAAGGTACTCCGACTTGCTTAAGCTGTACGATAATTTCTGCCAAATGAATTCGGTTACGCACCAAAATGGCAGTTGTACCACCCGGGTGGCCTTCTTTCACTTCTCGCACGATCGACACAACCTTTGCAGCTTCAACCTTATCATCGCGCTGCAACGAGAGATGAAAGGCAACGGCCTGTCCATCGGACAGCGCATGAAATGCAACTGAAGGTGCATAGGACACAGCACCTGAAGACATCTCGTCTTTCGCCGGCAGTATTTGGGAGAAATGCTGATTAATCCAATCGACGATTCCTTGCTGAGAACGGAAATTGACCGTCAAACGCAGGAATTCAAGTGGAATCTGGCCGAACGCCTTGCGATCACAGATTTCGATAAATAAGCCGACCTCGGCTTGCCGAAAGCGATAGATGGATTGCATGGGGTCACCTACCAGAAATAGCGTGCGGCCATCACCCATCTGCCAGCCTGCAGTCAATCGCGCAAGCAGCTCTGCCTGGTTAAATGACGTGTCCTGAAACTCATCCACCAGCAAATGCTGAATGCGGTAGTCTAGCGCCAGCGCCAGTTCAGTTGGTGCATCCGGGTCTCCTAGCGCCTGAATTGCAGCCAATGTCAATGCAGGGAAATCAACTTGTCCCATTTGCAGAAAGGTGATATCCAAATACCCTGCGGCTACCTTGAGCAATGTAAATAATGCCTCCAGCGTCTCCCATTCTTCCTGTTTATACTGATGCGGAGGGAGCTTCAAAACTTCAGCCAAGTGATGAACAAATTGCTGCTCCGTCATCAAAGTTAGCAGAAGTGATTCCATGCGTTGCTTCATTTGACGACAGCGTGCTTTTTCTTCTGAATCCTTTATCTCGCTGGGCGAAGGAAAACCTTCCTTTTTAGTAATTCGTTTTCGCACTTCTCCTTTGCTTGTCAGCAACAAGGTGGCAAGTCCTTCCCATTGAGGACGATCGATGATTTGCGAGCCCGGTAAAGTATGCATCATCCGACAATACGCAATCGCTGAATTGCCTGTTTCAAGCTGGTTTGCCGCAAATCTTGCCAAGGCGATGATGTCTTCACGAATAACAGCGGGAAACTGATCAACCAGCGCTTGCAAAGCATCGGTCACCAACGCAACCAAAGCCGCTTCTAACTTGCTGCGTAAAAGCGCATCATGATTAGGACCGGCAAGAAAAGGCAGCCATTGATCGCGTTGCGCAAGCATGTTCGCTATCAATTGCTGAAGCTTGTCCAATCGATTATCCAGATGTTCAATCAGGTGCGCGATGGCATCCGACCATTTGTCGCCCGATTCCACTGCCTCGATTGTTTGCCGCGCCGCCTCCAGATACAAGGCGGAAGCATCTTCAGCAATTGATGGCAATGCACCTAACCGTGAAAGAATAGGCATTTGGCTAACCAGTCTAGTACATAAAGAGTCGATCGTTTGGATACGCAAACGCATCGGATTCTCCAATAACTGCCAGCCTTTAGACTGATCATGCGCCAATACGCACTGGGCAAGCTCCCAGGTCTGGCGTGCGTATTCTTCTTGCGGAGATGGAGAATTTCGGGCACTGGTCAGTGCTTGCAAGATCCTTTGCCGCATCTCACTTGCCGCCTTACGGGTAAAGGTGATGGCCACAACTTCCTCAGGCGAATCGACCTTCGCCAACAGCACCAGAAATCGCTGAGTCAATAGACCGGTCTTTCCAGATCCAGCGGGCGCCTGAACAATAAAGGAATGCCATGGATCGAGTGCTCGCAGCCGCTCTGACTGATCAGCCACCCCGGTTCGCCGGATCATAATTCATCCTCAGCTTCTATGCTCACCTCGTCCAGAACGGTCAATTCATTGATACGGCATAAGGGTTGAAGTGTGCAAAAACCACACGCGGCCGGATTTTTCCTGGGGTCAACGGTCGCCACACCTTGGTGAAAACTCTCACCGAGCTTCTCAAGCATGGCTCGCCAGTACGCCAGCACTTGGAGCCAGCTACCTAATTCGCGCACCTGAGCAAGCTGCTCATAGGACTTCACTCCAGGCAGAATTTTTTCTGCAACAGTCACGCCACTGAATGTCATTTGACCGGCACGCACTTGAGCAAAAGCAATCCCTGCAAGTTCATCGGTAGAAATCATACTGTACAACGGCAATTGTGGTTCATCAGGGCGTTCCCCAAACCATTGGCCAGGATTGGCCAGACCGGTCTTGTAATCAATAATCAATCGCTGACCATTGCTAATTTCATCGATACGATCAATTTTAATTTGAAAGCTAAGGGCCCCCACTTTCATTTCATAGCGTTTTTCTTTCTCGATCACTCGAAAAGGCTGACGCTTCTTTTCTTGTTCCAGCCACTCGAGTACTTGATGATGCAGGCGGTTGATTTCCATGGCACGAAAACGCTTGGTAAATGTTTGCGGATAGTGAGCTGCTATTTCATGAATAGCTGCGTTAACTTGATCCAGCACAAGTGCACTTAACTCAGTCGCGTGTAATGCCATCAATTGTTCGTGTGAATCCAGTTTATCCCAAACTTTTTCCATAATCCGGTGCAGCAGATTGCCCCGCGCCATCGCATTTAATCCAATCTGGATCTGCCCAAGGGGTTGAGCGCCCAAACGCAATTCTGCAAATGCACGGAAAGGGCATGCTGCCTGTAGCTTGAAAATACGGCTCCCTCCCCTGATCATCGTCTGCTCTAAAAAAGGTGCAGAGTCATGTTGCAATTCGGTCAATCGAGCACTGCGATGAACAGCATCACGCCATGAAACAAACCTTTCTGATGAAAGTGTATCTGCCTCCAAAACAGGATAATCCCTAAGCAAAGGACTGGGGCGCAATTCTTCATCACCATTACTTAACGGATAACTGATGACAACTTCATCAGCACTTGTCACGATACGTTGCATAAGCAGACTTGCCACAGTTAATTCACGTTGCTCACTCGAACGTGGCAGGCCATTATTACGTTGCAATGGCAAGGGTATGAATGGATTAGGCCGAGGCAATTGTGGCCACACACCATCATGCAA
Organism: uncultured Nitrosomonas sp.; assembly: GCA_964401225.1. Taxonomy (GTDB): domain Bacteria; phylum Pseudomonadota; class Gammaproteobacteria; order Burkholderiales; family Nitrosomonadaceae; genus Nitrosomonas. Next base: position 2,102 of record CAYNXU010000078.1, on the reverse strand, counting down.
CCCCATCACCCATAAATAATCAAACTGAATGCCTTGCGTTTCAAGGGGGCCCAACACTTGAACCGGTGCAACCCCTGTTTTAGGTTGAAAAATCCGCTCTCTAGCCATTTGTTTGAATTGACTTAACGCAGCAGACCATGGAATTTTCCCCGCAACCCAATCTAGCGTTGCCAGTTCCGCTAACAGTACATTCCATGCCTCCATCGTCTGATATTCCTCACTGGACAAGCGGTACTCTTCCAGCCAACCAACTAGCTTGAGTAATTGCGCAAACCGTTGCGCCCATTGCCCGGGATGATCCTCTTGTGGACAAGTTCGCAACCATGCTGTCAATGCGTCAAGCTTCTTCACCAGCACGGCACAGGCATAACTCTGGTTTGTCCGTGACGCAAAATATTGCAGCGTGCTAATGGATACGCTGGGTTCGCCTATATTACGTAATTGCACATCCAATAAGGCACGCGCACTTGATTCCTGCTTCCAACCCGCAATAAATGGTGAATGCAGTAATCGACTTATATCCTGCATGCCGACTGTGGATTTAAACAAATCAAGTAGCTTCAAAGCAGTCACAACCAATGGAAATGAACTCAACGGTTTACCGAGCGACACATTATAGGGACGCTCCTGGTCCTGGCCATCGGGATGAAAAACTTGCGGAACCAGGATGTTATCCAATGCATAAATAATGCTCTCGCGATGCGCCGACAATTCCGGCACCACGATGCCTATTTGCACTTCAGGGTTGTCTTCCAGTTTTTGCCGAACCCAGCGCGCCATCAATGCAGCTTCCTGACGACTATCGGCACAAGCTAACTGACCAGCCTGGTTGATCTTCTGTTTTAATTGCAGCCATAGCACCTTGCAACCCAATTGGTCTAGGGTTTTCAGCAAAGCTAATTGCTGCGGAATTAATTCATCAAAACCTGTTAATACCAATTGATCAGGTACCCGCAATGTTCCAAGCGTAAAGTAATGCCTGATTTTGTCTGAAAGACGGGCAGCAGATAACCAGTTCTTCTGTTGACAGATGGTTTGGAATAGCAATTGCCATTCCCAGAACAATCTGCTGTCATCGTTATACTGAAAAAGTGATCCCTCCTGAGGCAAACACCACTCATGGATTAATTGCCAAGCTTTCTGCACCTGTAATGCAGCTCTATTCATCAATTGGAATGGCAACTCTGCAGCAATGATTTCTTGCCAAATGGTACGCTCTTGTTGTTGTGTAAGCAGGTGCTTGAATTCAGAAAGCTCTCCTGATACCAGCACTTCCTCATACAAACCTTGCAGCCACGCACTCCACGGCAAAATCTGCGGTGTCAACCAGGTTTTCATATTCTTGATAATCGCTGCACGGCCATGTTGCTGGCGTAGTACATGAGCCAGACGCTGATTTCCGGTAATCACAGTAACGCCTTGGTCTAGCTTACTAAGAATATCCTCATTGTCGACTCGCAATGGATTGAGCCGGAAGGTTTTCATAAATACCAAATCACTTCCCTATGCAAAAAAATTACTGCCAAAAACCGACTGTTAAAAGCCGACTATTCATATCATGTTGAAATAGGTAGAATTACGAATCAGAAACACCATTATTTAGAAGAGAAGAATACCAGGAGAACGAATGAATAAAAAATTGATTGGCAGCATGTTACTTGCAGCAATGTTGATATGGTCAGCTCAAGCGCTATCAGATGAGCAGTCAGAATCTGTAGAATCCCCCGAAACATCGGCAACAGAACAAGCCTCAACTTCAGAAGGCGCAGAATCATTACCCAGTGGTCAAGGTTGGCGCGTTGTCCGTATCGTAGAAATTGCCAAAACGGGTAAATTTGTGCACATGGTGTTGATAGATCGTGATAAAGAAATGGATAAATCGGTCTACGGCGCTGCGATCCATCGACTATGCAGTAAAGCTACCGATTTCTGCCGGATAAGATTCTGGACCCAGGAACGTCTCATACCTGAAAAAGTCACGCTCACTCATGAACAACTCAAAGGCCAAAAAGCAGAATACCTATTTAATCAATCAGCCGGTATCCGCCAGACAACGTGGTCTTGCGATGTTGAGCATGATAGAAGTCAGTGTATAAGTTATT
>CAYNXU010000077.1:0-6761 GCA_964401225.1 uncultured Nitrosomonas sp. | reverse complement strand
CAAGTGGAGTGCGTGTTTATTTATGGGCATCTCTAAAAATTCAGAGTTTCCAACATGACGAGGCGAGAACAAAAAATGTTAACGCAACCTATGATTGATATGTAAGGAAACATTTTTTGTGAACAACGACGTACTGTGACGAAACGGGGTAAGCAGGCAATTCGCGAAGCGGATGCTCGCAAATATGGATTTTTAGAGGTGCCCTTATGTAATATTCTAGCTAGGATCATCTATCAATCATAACTCAATCAGAAAATTTTCATTGAAACTCTTATCGAATGAAGTTGTGAACTAATCAATAGGATTGATTGTCTTTAATTCGGTTTAGGATAGTTCACGGCGATTCCTCGAACAAGGTATACTTTGTAGATTACTCAATTTAGAATTTGAGCCTGCATTAAGTTATCTAATTATTCAATTTCGGGGAACGAGTGGCATGGGTGATCGTGAAATCGATCAACAATTAGTAGAGCGCGTGCAGCACGGTGATAAGCGTGCTTTTGATTTGCTGGTGATCAAGTATCAAAGAAAGCTAGCACGTTTGTTATCACAATTTATACGGGATGCCGCCGAGGTTGAAGATATTGCCCAAGAGACCTTTATTAAGGCTTATCGGGCTTTACCATCGTTTCGTGGTGATAGCGCTTTTTATACTTGGTTATATCGTATTGGTATTAACACCGCTAAAAACTTTCTTGTGTCCCAAGGAAGAAAGGTGCCTACAACGGTTAATGAGTTTGATAATGAAGATGCCGAGAATTTTGAAGAAGCAGGTAAATTAAGAGAGGTCAGTACTCCTGAGAGTGAACTGATGAGCAAACAGATTGCCCAAACAGTTAATCAATCATTAGAGGCACTGCCTGAAGAATTAAGGACAGCAATTGTTCTCAGGGAAATCGAAGGTTTAAGTTATGAAGAAATTGCAAGTATTATGAATTGCCCTATAGGTACAGTACGTTCTCGTATATTTCGTGCGCGTGAAGCTATAGCTGACAAACTGCGGCCTTTATTAGGGACAGGTAAAGACAAGCGGTGGTAATGAAGGGATTGTAATATGAAAAATAAAATATCTGAATTGATGGATGGTGAACTGGATGCAGTCGATACTGAAGAAGTAATTTCTGCATTAAAGAGAAAAGATGATTTATTGAGTGAATGGGAAACCTATCATGTGATTAGTGATGCGTTGCGACATCCTGCAGCGTCATTGCCGGTCGATGTGACGAGGCGTGTAAGTGACCGACTAATAAGCGAGCCTATATTATTGGCACCACGTGCGTTGTCACAGCTACGCAAACGAAAGTTAATTTCACTTTCAGCGGCGGCTTCTTTTGCTGTCTTGGTAAGTGGGTGGTTGATGATGCAGACAAATAATACTCAGCAGGAAACACAAGTTGCTGAGAACGTGAATAACAAGGCTGTTGTTCAAGTGGATCATCCACTTGCTTTTCAACCATCCTCCGCCTTTACGCTTCCAATGATACCTCAGCACCCTGGTCATGGTGATTATTCATTGATTCATAGAGGGTTCTCACCTCATACCATGATGTACGCACCGGTAATGAGTGTGCATCAAATTGAGGATGAGAAGGAAATAAAGAAGTGATTTCAGAATAAAGTGCTGAGTCAATTTGAAGCCTTCAGTATTGAAATTCTAAGGAGAAAGTAAGAATGGCTTGTTTAATAGATAACAGCATGGTTGTTTATTAAGCGAATAACGAAATTTTTCTGTGAGACCTAGGACTTAGCAACTTTTCAATTTGATTATTATATTTTCATCTTTAACTCATTCCTTTTTATTATCTAGATATCCTCAAGAGAAAAGACATGCCAAAAATTGTTCTACTGTGCATACTGATATATTCCTCGATTAGTTTCGTTCACTCAAAAGAACTGCCCGATTTTACAGGGCTAGTTGAGCAATATGGTGCGGCGGTAGTCAATATTAGTACAGTACAAACACAACAGATACCGGGCGCTCAAATTTTTCCTGAAATTCCTAATATTCCTGAAGATTCTCCTTTCTTCGAGTTTTTTCGTAGGTACATGCAGCCATTCTCAGGACCTAGGAGATATGAGTCCAAATCACTGGGCTCTGGCTTCATTATCAGTAAAGATGGCTATATTTTGACAAATGCGCATGTTGTTGAATCGGCTAATGAAATTACAGTGAAATTAAATGATAAAAGAGAGTTTAGGGCGGAAGTGATTGGTACGGACCGTAAAACCGATGTGGCACTCATCAAAATCGACGCAAAAGATCTGCCCGAAGTGACTCAGGGTGATCCAGAAAAACTTAAAGTAGGGGAATGGGTAATTGCAATCGGTTCTCCTTTTGGTTTTGAGAATAGTGTAACAGCGGGGATAGTTAGTGCAAAAGGGCGCTCACTTGCTCAGGAAAGTTATGTGCCTTTTATTCAGACAGATGTAGCGATTAACCCTGGTAATTCTGGTGGCCCCTTATTTAACATGAGGGGAGAGGTAGTCGGCATCAACTCGCAAATTTATAGCCGGACAGGTGGTTTTATGGGTTTATCTTTTGCGATTCCAATCAATGTGGCTACAGAGATTGCTGATCAACTCAAAGCCCATGGCAAAGTGTCACGTGGGAGAATTGGTGTCATGATTCAAGAGGTGACCGAAGAGCTCGCTGAGTCTTTTAGTTTATCGCAGGCACGTGGAGCATTGGTTGTTTCTGTAGAAAAAGATGGCCCCGCAGATAAAGCTGGTATAGAGGTAAGAGATGTCATTTTAAAGTTTGACGGTAAAGATATTGCTGTTTCCAGTGATTTGCCCCGCATTGTGGGAAATACAAAACCCAACGCAAAAGTTTTAGTGCAGGTTTGGCGTAATGGCGCTACTAAAAATATCACGGTCCATGTTGGAGAAATGCCATCGGAAGAAAATGATCGTAATCAAAGACACAGTAAAACGCCTGATACATCTAACCGTCTCGGATTAGCTTTGAGTGAGCTTTCCGATAGACAAATGAAACAGCTGGGTGTCGATAGCGGCTTACTGGTTGAGGACGTGGTACATGCAGGTGTAGCCAGCCGTGCTGGCATACGTCAGGGGGATATTATTCTTGGATTCAATAATCAAGATGTCAAAACAGTCAAGCAATTTAATCAATTGCTCAATAAGGTCGAGAAAGGGCGTAATATCGCATTGTTGATAAAAAGAGGGGATATGACTACTTTCATCACAATGAAGCTCGATAATTAAATAATGCACATCATGATTGATCTGGTTGATAATGCAAAATTGGTTTTGTACGGACGGGAGGATTGCCATCTGTGTCAAGAAATGATTGCTTCATTGCAAGCATTGCAGGCAGAAATTGAGTTTGAATTTGAAGTGATTGATATTGATAGTGATCCAGAGCTGGTCAGTCAGTATAATGAACGAATTCCTGTATTGGTATCGGCTACAGAGACACGAGATGAGATTTGCCATCATCACCTCGATATTGCTGCATTAGGTGCGTATTTTTCTAAAATTCGATAGAATGCTGTCGGCTTTGTAGCCGACATTTTTTTGTTTTAAAGCAAGTTAAGTCTTCATCACTTACGTACCTTCAAAAATTCCTGACATATAAAGCACCCAAACGAATGCAATACATTCGCAATTTCTCTATTATCGCCCATATAGATCATGGTAAGTCCACACTAGCTGATCGCATCATACAATTCTGCGGTGGCTTGTCGGAACGTGAAATGGAAGAGCAAGTACTCGATTCCATGGATTTGGAGCGTGAACGCGGTATTACGATCAAAGCTCAGACTGTTGCGTTAAAGTATCAAGCCCTTGATGGTCAGATTTATTTGTTGAATTTGATTGATACGCCTGGGCATGTTGATTTCTCTTATGAGGTATCACGATCTCTAGCGGCTTGTGAAGGTGCTCTGCTGGTAGTGGATGCCTCACAGGGAGTTGAAGCCCAGACGGTAGCGAATTGCTATACAGCGATTGAGCAAGGGGTTGAAGTGATTCCGGTGTTAAACAAAATTGACTTGCCAGCTGCTGATCCGAACCGCGTTATTGCTGAAATAGAAGATATCATCGGCATAGATGCTGAGAATGCCTTGCGTGTGAGCGCTAAAACAGGTGAAGGTATTCAAGATATGCTTGAGGCGGTCGTTAAGCGTATTCCTGCACCTAAAGGAAAGATGGATGCACCATTAAAAGCGCTCATCATTGATTCCTGGTTTGACAATTATGTTGGTGTGGTCATCCTGGTAAGAGTAGTCGATGGCCTCTTGAAAGCGGGCAACAAAATTATGCTGATGGCCAGTCGGACTACTCACCTATGTGAGCAAATCGGTGTGTTTTTACCTAAAGCAAAAAATTGCGATTCACTGAGTGCTGGCGAAGTGGGGTTTGTTATTTCCGGCATTAAGGAGCTGAAGTCAGCTAAGGTTGGTGATACAGTCACGTTAGCCGATGATCCTGCTGCCGAACCTCTGGTTGGATTCAAAGAGATTAAGCCACAGGTATTTGCCGGGCTCTATCCAGTTGAATCTAATCAATATGATGCATTACGTGCTGCCCTGGAAAAATTGCAGCTTAATGATGCATCATTACAATTTGAGCCAGAAACATCTCAGGCACTTGGATTTGGATTTCGCTGCGGTTTTCTCGGCTTGCTCCATTTAGATATTGTTCAGGAGAGATTGGAGCGGGAATATGATATGGATCTTATTACCACCGCACCGACCGTGGTTTATCAGGTTGTGCTGCGTGATGGTACCGTCATGGAAATTGAGAATCCATCAAAAATGCCTGATCTCTCGAAGATTGAAGAAATCCGAGAGCCTATTATTACGGCAACAATCTTAGTTCCGGAAGAGTATGTGGGTGTGGTTATCTCCCTGTGTACGGGAAAACGCGGTATACAGAAAAATATGCAATATATGGGCAGGCAAGTCATGCTGGTTTATGAAATGCCGCTCAATGAAGTGGTTATGGATTTTTTTGATAAACTAAAATCGGTAAGTCGCGGGTATGCGTCGCTAGACTATGAATTTAAGGAATTTCGTGCATCTGATCTCGTTAAACTCGATATACTGATCAATGGCGAAAAAGTGGATGCACTGTCGTTAATTGTGCATCGTGCCAGTGGTCAGTATAGAGGCCGTGAATTAGCTCAAAAAATGCGCGAACTTATTCCTCGTCAAATGTTTGATATTGCAGTGCAAGCAGCAATTGGTGCGCATGTCGTGGCAAGAGAAAATGTCAAAGCATTACGTAAAAATGTTTTAGCTAAGTGTTATGGTGGCGATATAACACGCAAGCGCAAATTACTCGAGAAGCAGAAAGCAGGCAAAAAACGTATGAAACGGGTAGGTAATGTAGAAATCCCCCAAGCAGCGTTTCTCGCTATTTTGCAGGTCGATAAATAATGGATTGCTGTAAGACCAAATTAACTAAGTGATCGTTATGAATATTTATCCTCTGTATTACATTTCTAACATAGCATCTAAGTAAGGAAAATTAAATGAATTTTCCTTTAATTTTGTTCATTCTATTGATCGTAACCGGCAGTATCTGGTTGCTCGATTTTTTTATTCTGCGACGTAAGCGTAAACAAGATGCTCCGGAACCTTGGTGGGTGGAATATCCCAAAAGCTTTTTTCCTATCATCTTGATTGTTTTTTTTCTTCGCTCGTTTCTGATAGAACCTTTCAAGATTCCTTCTGGCTCGATGATCCCTACATTGCTGGTGGGGGATTTCATACTGGTAAACAAGTATACCTATGGAATTAGGTTGCCTGTTATTAACCACAAAATAATTGAGATGAATCAACCTAAGCGTGGGGAAGTTATGGTGTTTCGTTATCCAGAAGATCCTTCAATAGATTATATTAAGCGTGTAATCGGATTGCCTGGGGATATCATCACTTATCGCAATAAGCAATTGAGCATTAATGATGAGCCATTAAAAATGGAGCTGGCGGGCGACTATAAATATATTGAATCAGGACTTGCTTATATTTATACCCAGCACTTCAAGGAATCTATAGGGGAGAAAAGCTATAGTATTCTTATTAATCAGGATATGCCGAGTATGCAACTATCTGGTATACATTATTTTCCCTTTCGAGAAAATTGTACTTTCAATAGAGCAGGATTCACTTGTGAGGTTCCTGAAGGAAATTATTTTACCTTAGGTGATAACCGTGATGGCAGTAGTGATAGTCGCTATTGGGGATTTGTTCCAGAGAAAAATATCGTTGGTAAAGCATTTATGATCTGGTGGAATTTTAGTGACTTAAGTCGTATTGGCATGTCAATAGAATAATCGATCCAAACATCAAATTCGAAGTAAGGATATTATGCAGCGTTATCTAACAAGGAAAGAACAGCAAGGTATCAGTCTATCTGGACTACTTATATGGTCAGTGGTTGTTGTTATGATTGTCATTTTAGGAATGAGATTACTCCCATCGTATATGGAACATGCTGCAATCAAACGTGCCTTGGTTACGATAGCTAATGATCCTGGTTTGCAACAAGCCTCTCTGAGAGAAATACGCCAATCTTTTGATAAGCGGGCAAACATCGATGATATTAAATCCGTGCATAGCCGCGACCTTGAAATGAAAAGAGAAGGTGGCCAGACTGTTTTGAGTGTGAGTTACTCAGTTAAAACTCCTTTATTTGCTAATATATCCTTATATATCGATTTTACTGCTGCAAGTAATTAATGGGCACCTCTAAAAATCCATATTTGCGAGCATCCGCTTCGCGGATTGCCTGCT
>CAYNXU010000076.1:0-6830 GCA_964401225.1 uncultured Nitrosomonas sp. | reverse complement strand
AGCTTGAACTTCGGAGCATTGCAAGGCATAGGCAAGTTCCCGGAGACGATAGGCAGGATTAATATTGACCAATATCACCCCGATGCATGCAGTAGCCATTTGCAACAGCATCCATTCAACATTGTTAGTTGCCCAGACGCCAATGCGGTCACCTTTGCTGTAGTTCATGGCATGGATGGCGCGCGCAATCCGATTAATTTCATTTGCCAGTTGCTGATAAGTGAGACGTCGGTTCTGTGGCTTCGCTATGACAGCTAATCGCTGCGGAAACTTATCTACGATCGTTGCCAGATGCTCCGGGATGGTTGCGCCGAGCAGAGGTTCTGTTCCGCCGCGATGATAATAACTTTTGTTGGTCATGACCGGATACTATTTAAACAATATCGGCCCAATAAGTATCGACTCGGCTTTGAATGTCATCAAGCAATTCGTCATTGCGTGTGGGTTTGAATAAATGGCTGAAACGGAATTGAGTCGATAAATAGTCCTCGACGGGAAGACGCACAGGAGGGATTTTTGTATGGATGACTTTGCCATTGATATATTCTTTCAGTGGCCAAATACCGGAGCTGACCGCCAGTTTGCCTATATGTGAGGTTTCTTTGGGATCAAACCCCCACCCGGTAGGGCAAGGTGATAAGGCAATAATCAAGCGTGGACCAGTCAGGTTGATAGCTTTTTCAATTTTGCGTGCAAGATCCAGCGGTTCAGCGCCAATAACGGTGGCAACATAGCTCGGCTTGTGCGCTGCCCAAATAGCAAATAAATCCTTCTTAAAGCCGGGAAAACCAGTTGGTCCCCTGCTGGTGCTGGTTCTGGCGCCATGCGGTGTCGCGCTGGAATATTGCTGACCGGTATTGCCATATCCTTCATTGTCATAACAGATGTAAATAAAATCCAGATTACGGTCGATGGCGGCAGAGGTGGCTGATAATCCCATGCCGTAGGCCGAACCATCGCCGCTGAGAACCACGGTTGTCAGGTTTTCAGCGGGAGTTATTTTTTTCTTCGCCAGTAAAATATCCAGGGCATCACGCACACCCTGGGCGCCGGCTGGGGCAGATGCCATGGCCGTATAAAGCCAGGAGCCACGAAAGGGCGTAAACGGATAAATCGAGAGCAGGGTCATACAGCCGGCGGCATTGATAAATATAGTCTTTTCACCTAGCACATCGTAAATATCATTAATCGCTTGCAGCCCCCCGCAGCCAGCGCACATCGATGTGCCCGCACCCAGCAAATGGGTGGAGGGCAGATCCTTCATGCGCTTGAAATGGGTTTCGTTCATTTTTTATTCAGTTCTTCTCTTTCTACGTGAGCAATGGCCTGTAATTTACGGATCTGACGTAACTCGTCAATGGTATAGAGTAAGCGAGGTGCGGGCATTTCACCTTGGTCGCTGGCTTGTTTTAATTGTTTTGCAATCTCAAAAAATTCTTCCTGGGAGATATCGCGGCCACCCAGGCCGCCAATAAAGCTAGCGATTACAGGGGGAACATTCTTGTGGCCGTAAAGTACCGAAGTCAGTTCGCTATATAATATGCCGCCTTTGCCTAGGGAAAGATTCTGATCGATTACTGCAACCCCTTTTTTACCGGTCAGTATTTGACGTATCCTGTCTGCAGGATAAGGGCGAAGTATCCTGGGGCGTAACAACCCAATTTTCCAACCCGCTTCGCGTAAGCTATCTACGGCGGCTTTGGCTTTGGTAGCAAAGCTCCCCATCATAAAAAACATATAATCTGCATCATCCGCACGATAAGATTCAGCGGCATCATATTTTCTACCGAAGCGGTCTGCAAATTCGTGGCAAATCTCATCATAAACAAGCAACGCATTTTCTGCAGCCAGATGTGACTCGTAGCGGAAATAGGAATAGGGGCTGCCGCCTAACACGGCCACTGCCTGGCTCGTTGGTGAGCTGGCGCGGAAGTGTAAGTTATCAGAATTGAATTCGCCAATGAAACGGCTTACTTCATCCTTATCAGGCAAGACGACGGGTTCTCGCGTAAAAGATAAATAAAAGCCATCCTCGTTGACGATGACAGGCAGTCGTACGCGTTTGTCTTCGCCGAGCCGATAGGCGATGAGTGTGCTATCCAATACTTCTTGGCAAGTAGCGCAATGAATTTGCAGAAAGCCGCTATCACGGGCAGCCAGGATATCGTTATGATCGGGCTCCAGGGTAACCGGCGAGGCTAGGGCGCGCGACACATTGACCATCACAAACGGTGCCCGCCAACCAGCAACCGTGTAGATCATTTCCATGCCGTACAATAAACCCTGACTCGAGGTGGCAGTGAAAGTGCGTACACCAGTCGCTGCTGCGGCGCCAGCCGCCGTAATCATGGAATGTTCGGATTCCAGGGTAACCAATTTAGCCGGCATGTCACCTTCGTCAATCCAGCGTGAAAGCGTTTCGATTATTTCTGTTTGTGGTGTGATAGGGAATGCAGGTACATAATCTACCTGTGCCAATCGTGCCGCCCAAGCGGCTGCGCCATTGCCAGTGAGTAATTTACGTATCATGAGGTTTCTTCGGTTGTTTTTGCTGCTTCCGCTTCGGGGATAGCCGTGATGGCATGCGGAGGACATTGTGCGACACAAATTAGGCAGCCTACGCAGTGATCGTAATCAATCAGCGGCGTATTATCTTTGACATTGATCGCATTGTGAGGACAGGCGCTACTACATACCCACCAGCAATGATTGCAGCGATCATATTCAATTACCGGCCGCATGATACGCCATAAACCGGTTTTTACTTGTACGCTGGTCAGACCGCCGTGTATGGCCGGGGCAGAAATGTGTGCGTTTTCGAATGGCAGTTCTACCCATTCGGGTTGCTGATAATCTAAAGCCGAAATCTCTGGCCTTGGGTGTACACTCTTTTCGTAAATGGCCATGAGCTCATAGGCTTCCAGCGCATGTTGGCGGTTGGCCGTTATTTTGCCGGGTGACAGGTTGCAGAGTTCCTCTTCAATTGCGCTTGCCAGTGCTGACTGACTGATGACGCCAAGTAAGCGTGCTGCAGCGCCGACGCATGCTGCACCGATATAGGGTAGCTCTGCACGATTCTGTATGGATTCCTGGACAGGTAAAACTAAAATTTTAGCCTGGGTATTTAAACGTTGTTGCCAGGTTTCGGCTGATTCATGACTATTGATTAACAGTACAGTTTGCTCATTCAAACCTTGCAACACTCCGGCAGTAGGCACCGTAACCAGGCTGTCATCAGCAACAATAACCAGATCGGGATGGGTAATGACACCTCGTTCATTGATCGGTTTTTTATCTGCGCGCACATAGGCAAAAATGGGTGCGCCACGGCGTTCAGCACCGTAGCGGGGCGCATCCTGTACTTCATAGCCTTCATTGAAAAATGCGCTGCCCAGTATCCGGCTGGCTGTTTTCATGCCCTGGCCACCCCGGCCATGGAAGCGTATGCGATACATTAAATAATCGCTATCTGTTTAAATGAAATGCGGCCCCATGGAAAACGATGAAAAACGGCGATAGCTCATGGCTTTTTTCACCCGTTCCATTGCCAAATCAATGGCGGCTTCTCTTGGCTCAATGTTCTCTGCTTTGGCGCGCATCAGCACGAGTTCGGTATTACGTCTTATTTTTTCTTCTATCGAGGCTAAGGCCGCGCCCTCATTAGCGCCATGATATTCCATGGCTGCGCAAATTACACCTCCTGCATTCGCGATGAAATCGGGAACATACAAGATACCTTTCTTGGACAACATAGTTTCAGCTGCATGCGTGATAGGTATGTTGGCGCCTTGGACCATTAAGCGGGTTTTCAGGCGATGCACATTATCCTCATTGATGACATCAGGACGGGCTGCAGGTATCCAGATATCACATTCCACGTCGATCAGCGCATCGCGATCCAGGCGTTCACCATTGGGGTAATCAGCAACGCTTTTGCCTGTCATTTTGAACTGGATTAACTCATCGACATTTAAGCCGGCGTGGTTTCTGATCATCCCTCCTGAATCAGAGGCGGCAATCAGCATAGCCCCTTTTTGTGTAAGGAAACGTGCCGCATGTTTGCCTACTGCGCCAAAACCCTGAATTGCCAAACGTGCGCCCTTAAGTTCGAAATTACAGAAACGCGCCGCAACTTCAGCAGCATGGGTCAATCCCCAGCCAGTGGCACCGATTTCATCGAGCGGAATGCCGCCCAGTTCACGAGGGAGGGCAACCACGCGGCCAATCTCATCGCGTATCCAGGCCATGCACTCTTCATTGGTGCCCATGTCGGGTCCAAAGATATAACTTTCTTCAGTACGTAATGCGCTAGCAAGCGCACGGAACAGCTGCTCTTTTTGAGTGTGCGGCATTCTAGGATCGCCATAGATCACCACTTTGCCGCCGCCGTGAGGCAAATCAGCTGCAGCATTCTTCATGGTCATGGCCCGTGCGAGACGAAAACATTCATCAGTAGAGACATCAGGCGCCATGCGCACGCCGCCGATGGCAGGGCCTCGGGCAACATTATCAACGACCAGAACAGCTTTTAAATCAACAGCGGGCTCATAAATATGAATAATCTTGAGCGGGCCGAATTCATCAGCAAAACGAAACATATTGTTCGACATTTTTTACCTGTTGTAGAGCAATGCGTATTCGCCATTCTGACACGATTTGAGTCACTTCCGCATAATATCTGGCAATTCTCAAGCAAATGTGTTTTCCTTGAATGGGTGCTTATTGTCGTCTTATGCCAAGAAAACCGAGCAAACCGACAGCCACCAGGGCGAGCATGTCAGGCTCAGGAACAACGGTTGCAATGAGGGGAATCGCATTTACAGGGGTACTCGCAAATGATGAAGCAAGCGCGAGTACCAGTAGACTAAGTTGGATTTTTTTGAAATTCATTCGTGACCTACTCCTGTCAGTTAAACAATGAGAGGCATTGTGGCTAACCTTACTTTCCACGCCTATCGTACTGAAGTACATGGACTTTGATTCAATACACGAAAAGCAAGTTTCAATAAGTAAGTGAACTAACAGACCGAGACCGTTGAAGAATGAATTCAAAACAATCGATACAAGGCAAAAAAGAATATCGCAAGCAAAGTGAGGCTGACCTGTGGGGTAAGGTGCTTGCGCTAAATAAAAAGCGTAAAACTTTAGCTGATATTACAGAACCCATCAGATAAGCACCGCTAAAAATCCATATTTGCGAGCATCCGCTGCGCGGATTGCCTGCTTACCCCGCTTCGTCACAATACGTCGTTGTTCACAAAAAATCTTTCCTTACATATCGATTATATGCTACGTCAACATTTTTTGTTCTCGCCTCGTTTTGTTTAAAATGCTCAATTTTTAGAGGTGCTCGGATGTCATTGATGTTGTATTGTGTGATTGCCTCATGCAGAATACGAATGTAGACACTTGCACTGAGCTTTAAGTCTATTCGTTACCGGGTGTGCCGTTATTTCGGTCGCTGCGGTACACGCAGCGTATCTGCGTTTAATTTTGTCGGCTCAACAATACAATAGAAAGGATTACAACATGTCTATCGGTGAAATCTGCAATCGTGAAGTAGTCATCGTACAGCCTGAAGACACCGTGCTACAGGCGGCTAAATTGATGCGCCAGCATCATGTGGGTAGTGTATTGGTCGTTGATAAAAATAGTGGAAAACCCGTGCCTGTAGGAATTGTTACTGACCGCGATCTCGTGATAGAGGTGGTTGCCCCGGAACTCGATCCGGATGCCATTACCGTGGGTGATATTATGGTGTCCGATTTTGCTACGGTTAAGGAAGAGACAGGGGTCTTTGAGGCAATTCAGTATATGCGCCGTAAAGGGATACGGCGCTTGCCGGTGGTGGATAATGAAGGCCGCCTGATAGGCATCGTTACGCTGGATGATTTGCTCGCTTTACTGTCGGAAGAACTCGGTGCGCTTGCTAAATTAGTATCAGGCGAGCAACAAAAAGAAACAGACACTCGCCGTTAGTCATCAAGGAGAACAATTATGCAAAATCGATTGCGCATTACTGTACGCGATATACCTGCATCAGAAGCATTGGAAACACATATACGCGATAAGGTCGGAAAACTGGAAAGTTTTTTTGATCACATCATTTCATGTCACGTCGTGGTCGAGATGCCCCACAAGCATCATCATCAAGGTAAAGAATTTACTGTGCGCATCAATATCGGCGTGCCCGGCAGCGAAATTATTGTCAATCGCGATCATCATGAAGATCCCTATGTAGCTTTGCGCGATGCCTTCGATGCGGCTAAACGGCAGCTTGAGGATTATGCGCGCCGTGTACAGCAAAAAACCAAGATGCATGTGCCAGAGTACATGGGGCAGGTTGCACGAATTTTTCCTGAAGAGGGTTACGGTTTTATCGCCGGGCAAGATGGTGCCGAACGGTATTTTCATCGCGACAATGTGGTTAATCCTGGTTTTGATCAATTACAAGAAGGTGATGAAGTCAAATTTATCGAGGAAATGGGCGCTGAAGGGTTGCAAGCCAAACGTGTCAGTATCGGTAAACATCATTTGCCAGAGTGAAGGATATGGGGGGAATGGGGATGTCATGTCCTTCTTTCCTCCATTTTCTTGAGATAGTATCTCAACTATCGTATCGGTCAACGTGAGGATGCGGTTATCATATACTCCTTATATGAGTCAGATATAGCAGCCTGCAGTCTTGTAGGTCAACGGCTCGTTATTCAATGAAAGTGCAGTGGTTTAATGATATTGAATAGGAAGATCGATATTGATCCTTAATACGCAGGTTTTCTTTCGGTTGCTTCGCAACCCTATTCGTTTTGTCTTTACGCAGCATTCAATAC
>CAYNXU010000075.1:0-6874 GCA_964401225.1 uncultured Nitrosomonas sp. | reverse complement strand
GGGGTAGAGGTATTGCTACCGAGCATATCACGCCAATCAAATTTGCGATTATTTTCGGACTCAGGAAGCATCTCTTTACTCATTTTGCTTTCAATCTGCTCTTTCAGGATTTCGTAAGCAGACTCGCGATCAATGGTTTCTTCATAGTATCCATAGAAAGGCGAACTATGAATGATGTCCTGCCGTTCGTGATCTGTTACAGAGCCAACACGACTCCTAGGCGGAAAAATTTTACCCCTTTCTACTGAACGAGGATGCCCTTTTTTATCCAGAAAAGAAATTAAAGCTTCACCGACTCCTAGTTCGGTAATCGCCGCTTCAACGTTAACTTTGGGGTTAGGACGGAAAGTTTGTGCAGCAGATTTTACTGCCTTTTGATCTCTGGGTGTAAACGCACGCAATGCATGCTGAATACGATTCCCGAGCTGCCCCAGAATGATCTCTGGGATATCCAGTGGACTCTGACTAACAAAGTAAATACCCACGGCTTTCGAGCGGATCAAACGCACTACCTGCTCAATTTTATCTAACAATACCTTAGGCGTATTATTAAATAACAGGTGGGCTTCATCAAAGAAAAATACCAGCTTAGGTTTATCGACATCCCCTACTTCAGCAAGATTTTCATAAAGCTCTGAAAGCAACCAAAGCAATAAAGTAGCATAGAGCCGAGGAGTGCGATGCAACACGTCAGCCGCTAAGATGTTGATCACACCGCGCCCATTTGCATCCATCTGCATGAGATCAGCAAGATTCAACATCGGCTCACCAAACAGATATTCACCCCCTTCATGCTCCAATTGCAGCAACCCTCGCTGGATGGCACCTACTGTCGCCCCCGAAATATTGCCATATGCTGCCGTTAGTTTTTGTGCATTCAGCGAGACATACTGCAGCATCGCTCGCAAATCCTTCAGATCCAGCAGGAGCCAGCCAAGATCATCCGCAACTTTGAATACTGCTGTCAGCACACCTGTTTGAGTCTCATTGAGGTTTAGTATGCGCGAAAAGAGCAAGGGTCCCATATCAGAGATGGTCACGCGCAAAGGGTGTCCTTTCTTCCTAAAAACATCCCAATAAACAACTGGATTATCAGCATAATCAATGGGAGCTATACCAAGCTCCTTGGCTCGCGCCTCCACTTTTGCGTTACCGCCGCCGGCTTGGCTTAGCCCCGACAGATCTCCCTTGATATCGGCCATGAAGACAGGCACACCTGCCTGGGAAAATTGTTCGGCCAGCGTTTGCAAAGTCACTGTCTTACCTGTACCAGTCGCTCCCGCTATGAGACCGTGCCGATTAGCCATAGGAAGTAAAAGACCAAACGCCGAACCTTCTGCCTGAGCAATAATAAGCTGATCACTCATAATAAAATCATGTATACATTAAAAAAAAACGGCTCATCTGTAGGCGACCCAATCTTATCAGTTGCAATATTCCTTGCCTACTTACCGGGCACACCAGCCGAGAAATAGTTATACCTGTAATACAGAACTGACGGATAAATTGCACTACAATACGCGCTTAATTACTTGGTAATCAATGAAAATTATTATGCCTTTCGACCCAGTTATTCTTTGGACTGACGCATTAGTCTACTTACTTGTGGCTATCGTGATTACTATTAGCTGGCACATACGGCGCCAGGCACACCTTCTCACGTCTTGGCGCCGTGTAACACACAGCGCAAGTGGCATGGCTGCGCTTACCGTTCTGGCCTTTTTTATTTTAATTGGACTACTAGACACGGTTCATTTTCGGCCCGCATTAGACGATGCAACCGACAAAATGGGTGGAAAAGTATACAGCGTGGAAGTGCTGAGTCTTTTTGATGTGATCGTGACACCATTACGTACACGCGTGGAAAAAACTTACTCAGCACCTCTTTCAGCCCACCTCTACGCAAAAGAAACCGTGGAATTGCCCGATGGCAGCCAAGAACGTGAATTTACCCGGCTAATGTATGGCGGGGCGCACTTAACGGATCCCGAAATGCAACGTATTGATGATATTACGCACAGATCAATCATTGGCGCAGGATGGGGGCTACTGGTTTGGAGTGTAATTATGGTTGGTTTAGGCATGGGGTTAGCCAGGCGATATCAGATGAATTTTCTGCAAGTACAGTCAGCTATCTGGCGCGGCAACACCGAAACACCTTGGCACGCCATTCTGATTACGCTTGCACTAATATTTGTATTGTCTGGCGCAGTCATGACGCTATCCACTCACTATCATGTACTAGGTACCGATAAAGTAGGGCAAGATGTCCTTTACCAGGCACTAAAGAGTATTCGCACTGGTCTCGTAATTGGCACACTAACTACACTGATCATGCTCCCTTTTGCATTATTATTAGGGATTGCAGCTGGTTATTTTCGTGGCTGGGTCGATGATGTCATTCAATACACCTACACGACTTTAAGTTCAATTCCTAGTGTTCTGCTCATCGCAGCCGCAGTGTTGATGATGCAGGTATACATCGAAACTCACCCGGAAATGTTTGATACTATTTCAGCACGTGCAGATTTGCGACTCTTATTTCTTTGCATCATCCTCGGTATCACTAGTTGGACAGGGCTCTGTCGATTGCTGCGTGGAGAGGCCCTAAAATTGCGCGAAATGGAATATATCCAGGCCGCTCATGCGTTTGCTGTCTCACACTGGCGAGTTATCAGTCGCCATATCCTTCCCAATGTCATGCATATCGTTCTGATCGCTATCATCATGGACTTTAGCGGCTTGGTATTAGCGGAAGCCGTACTTTCTTACGTGGGTGTTGGCGTTGATCCTTCCATGATTAGTTTTGGCACAATGATTAATGCAGCAAGGCTGGAAATGGCGCGAGAACCTATCGTATGGTGGACGCTGTTCGCAGCATTCGGATTCATGTTTACCTTGGTTTTGAGTGCAAATCTTTTTGCTGATGCAGTTCAGAATGCCTTTAATCCACGTATCAGAACACTGCCGGAGAGAATCGGCAGGTTATCTCGCCGCAAGGCCAAAGAGTCACAATCCGATGCCTCCCCATCAAAAGTTGCTACTGCTTCTATCTCTGCCGAAACAAAGGATACCGCTCACCCATGATGCCACTGCTTGACATAGAAAATCTCAGAACGGTTCTGAATACGGGTTCGGAACCTGTCCGTGCAGTTGATGGACTTGGATTAAAAATTTTCAAAGGTGAAACATTCGCTCTCTTGGGAGAATCGGGTTGTGGCAAATCCATGACTGCACTCTCTATCATGCGCCTACTACCAGAAACCGCAGAAATCATTGACGGCCACATCAAAATTGATGGCAACGATTTGCTTCTCATACCGGAAACTGAAATGCGGAAAGTGCGTGGAAAACGTATCAGCATGATTTTTCAGGAACCAATGCTTAGCCTGAATCCGGTTATGACCATTGCGGCGCAAATTGAAGAAGTGCTGGCACAACATTTTAATTTATCTCCTGGCGACACACAAAAACGCATACTAGATATATTGCAGCAGGTAGGTATCCCGGATGCATCACGCCGCATGGGTGAATATCCCTTTCAGTTCTCAGGAGGAATGAAACAACGTGCAATGATTGCTATGGCACTGGCTGGCGAACCAGAACTACTGATTGCCGACGAACCAACTACCGCATTGGATGTCACTATTCAGGCGCAAGTACTTGACCTCATGCGCGAACTACAGCAACGTACGCACATGGCAATCTTGCTGATAACCCATGACCTGGGTGTAGTTGCCGAAATGGCGCATCGTATTGCCGTTATGTACGCAGGAGAAATTATCGAAACAGCAACACGCGAAGATTTTTTTCAACAGCCCGCCCACCCCTATTCGCAAAAATTATTTGCTGCTTTACCAACGAGAAGCAAGCGCAATCAAGGTTTGGCAGTGATCAGCGGAACCGTCCCTCCTTTATCACAAGTTTTTCGTGGCTGCCGCTTTGCTGATCGCTGCGATCATGCATGGGCATTATGTCGCGAAACAATACCGGAATGGATCGAAATAGCGCCTGGTCATCAAGTAAAATGTCACCTTTTCAACTCACAAGCAATATCAGAATGCCAAGCACAAGCATCGGAAAAACACCTAGCCCCATCCGCTGAATCTGATTACGCAATCCATCATGAAAATGTTGAATTACTGAATGTCAATGATCTCAAAATTTACTTCCCTATCCACAAAGGTTTGTTCAAACACACCGTGGGCTACGTCAAAGCAGTGGATGGCGTTTCACTGACGATTGCACCGGGAAAAACGCTCGCATTAGTCGGAGAGTCAGGTTGTGGCAAAACGACAGTGGGTAAAGGCATTTGTCAGCTTATCCCAACCACAGCAGGAAGTGTCCAGTTCAATGGTTCCGAGTTAACAGGATTAGCACGCAATCAGCTACGCAAGAAACGGGAGGAATTCCAAATTATTTTTCAGGATCCTTACTCATCCCTCAATCCCAGAATGCGCATCATCGATATCATTGAAGAAGGTATGAATGCACTGACCCCTGACTCGAGCAAAACAACCCCGAATCAGGCCACGCTGTTTCATCAAGCAGAAAACAGGGTCGATGCACTTTTACAGCGCGTAGGTTTACCAGCAGAAACAAAATGGCGTTACCCGCACGAATTCTCTGGCGGCCAGCGCCAGCGGATCGCAATCGCGCGCGCCTTGGCAGTTAACCCCAAACTATTGATCTGTGACGAGCCGACCAGTGCACTCGATGTATCCGTACAAGCACAAATCCTAAATCTGCTCAGAACTTTACAACAAAACCTAGGTCTTGCTTATTTGTTCATTACACACAATATATCGGTAGTAGAATATCTTGCCGATGAGGTCGCCGTTATGTATTTAGGTAAAATTGTAGAAAAAGGTCATGTGGATGAAGTGCTTAATACACCCAAACATCCCTACACACAAGCACTTCTTTCCTCGGTACCTGCAATTGAACCAACGTCCAAGCGTGAAAGCATACATCTAACAGGTGAATTACCTTCCCCTGCCAATACACCCTCAGGCTGCTACTTTCATCCTCGTTGCCCCCATGTGATGCCGATCTGCCGGGAAGACTATCCGCAAGCAAGTATATTTAGTCCCACACACAACACACACTGCTACCTTTATGCGCAGAATCAAAGCCCAGCACAACCAAATAATAAGCATTAAGGATTTTTGACAATGATCATCCAAGAAGTACAACGTCGCCGTACATTTGCCATCATTTCTCACCCCGATGCGGGCAAAACTACATTGACCGAAAAATTACTGATGTTTGCGGGAGCAATCCACATCGCTGGCAGTGTCAAAGCTCGTAAAGCCAGCCGCCATGCCACTTCTGACTGGATGGAGATCGAGAAGCAACGCGGTATCTCTGTTGCCAGTTCCGTGATGCAAATAGAATACCGTGACCATATCATTAATTTGCTGGATACCCCCGGTCACCAAGATTTCTCAGAAGATACTTACCGCGTGCTTACCGCTGTCGATGCGGCATTGATGGTCATTGATGCCGCCAATGGCGTGGAAGCCCAAACCCTGCGTTTACTGGAAGTATGCCGCGCACGTAACACGCCCATCCTCACTTTCATCAACAAGCTGGATCGTGAAGTGCGTAGTCCGCTTGACCTCATCGATGAAATTGAGCGCACACTGGGTATGGCAACGATACCCTTTACCTGGCCGATAGGAATGGGTAAGCAATTTCATGGCGTGTTCGATTTACAGCATCACTGTATGCGTGTATTCCGCCCTGGCGCTGATCGTCTTGAAAACGAAAACGAAATCATCCATGATTTAAATGATGAGTTGCTGACTGAGCGTTTTGGCGAGAGATTTATTGAAGCTCACCAAGAAATTGACCTGATTCGTGGCGCAGTTCCAGAATTTGATCGCGCTGCTTTTCTCGCTGGTGAGCAAACACCGGTATTTTTTGGCTCGGCAATTAATAATTTTGGGATACGTGAAATTCTCGACGCACTCATCGATCTTGCTCCCCCGCCTGGATCACGCAAATCCATCCAACGCGAAGTACCGCCATCTGAGCCCAAATTCTCTGGCGTTGTTTTCAAAATTCAAGCCAACATGAATCCCGCCCACCGCGACCGGATTGCATTTGTGCGTATTTGCTCAGGCGAATTCAAGCGCGGCATGAATCTCAAGGTTGTGCGTAATGGTAAAGAAATACGTACCAATACTGTCGTTTCATTTCTCTCGCAACGGCGGGAGTTGCTCGAGGTCGCCTATGCGGGTGATATTATCGGCATTCCCAATCATGGAACCTTGCAACTAGGCGATACACTCACCGAAGGAGAAGCCCTTCATTTCACCGGCTTGCCTTTCTTTGCACCAGAACTTTTTCAAACGGTTGAAATCGCAGACCCAATGCGTAGCAAACAACTTAAATTAGGGTTAACCCAATTAGGTGAAGAAGGCGCGATACAGGTTTTTCGTCCGCACATAGGCAGCACCTTATTGCTAGGCGCTGTGGGTAACCTGCAATTCGAGGTGGTAACGCATAGGCTGCAACACGAATACGGAGTGAATGCGCGAGTTGCCTCTGCCAAGTATCAACTTGCTCGCTGGATCACCGCGGATGATCCCAAGGAGCTACAGCGCTTTATCGATTCAAATGCACACCGAATTGCTTATGATGCAGTCGATGCACCAACCTTTCTTGCTTCTTTTGCTGCAGAATTAAGTGTTGCACAGGAGAACTGGCCCGCTATCTGCTTTCATAAGATGCGCGAGCATGCTGGATTGGAATTTCAAACTCATTCAGGTAACTAGCTGAAAAAAACAGCAATCTTTCTATGATTGGGTTGAGTGATTATTCACTGATAAATAAAACCACGTGAGTACCTTATGCCCTAAAATTTTAG
>CAYNXU010000074.1:0-6896 GCA_964401225.1 uncultured Nitrosomonas sp. | reverse complement strand
TCAGTTTGGATACGTTCATTGTGCTATGCAAAGAATTTCAAATAGCGCCTAACTTTCGTAGTTACGGTTTATTAAGAAGTGAGATTCTTGCCTATGTAAATTATACTTACCGTTGAATACTCGTGACTTTCTCCAAGTCTTAGATATTTACTCTGATAAAAAAATGCAGTGACGTATCAAGATACGGGAATTTACCAAATTATGGTTATTTTTGTTGGAATCTTAGTCTTTTCGCGGATGGCAAGCGATTCATCAAACCTATGACATGGCTTAAATTTTTCGTCAGCGTATTATAATGACGCAATTAGTTAGTGTCATGTGTCAATGAATAGCGAAGTAATCGACCCGATGCCTCAAATCGCACCGAAGAAACACAAAAAAGCCAAGTCACGGCAAATATGTTTTATCAAAACAGTTACTTGGAAGGTGTTACTTGAGAGCTCGCTGTTGAATGCATACCACTCGACAAAGAGCGATCTAACATCTGATTCTCCTGTGATCAACAGGAATTAGTATTTTATGATCATTGCTTTTAAAAATATGGCCTTAGAAGGCTAGATTACAGCAAAGTAAAGCTAATAAATATGTTGTTTTAACCCCTTTTTTATAATGAAATAGTTATATTGGATATTCAATTGGTTTTTAGTCACTCTTTTTTCCAAGAAGGTAAGGAAATTAAATCTGTAGTGATTAGTGGTGATTTTGTGTCGTTTGTAATTATTTGTGTTTTCCGAAAAGTTAGTTATAGTTAATAAGATAAGCCATAATAGTTTATGTTGAGAAGATATTTAGTCAAAAAATTCGAATGAGTTTTGGATCAAGTATTTCCATTGTGACGGTAAACTATAATGCGGGTTTATTGCTTGCTGATTGTATCGATGCAGCGTTGAAACAAGCGCAACAAGTCATCGTTGTAGATAACGCCTCTACCGATTCCAGTCTGCATGCCATAGAGAAGCGCTTTCCAGCCGAATCTCGGTTAAATGTCATTCGTCTTGACAAAAACGTAGGATTTGCGGCAGGTTGTAACATCGGTCTCAAAGCAGCCACGACTCCTTTCATTTTGTTTTTGAATCCAGATTGTATATTGTCGCCAGGCGCGATAGTACGATTGTTGCAGGTGATGGAGTGGGACAATAGCATAGGTATGGCTGGTGGACGACTGCTCAATTCAGATGGAACTGAGCAAGGCGGGAGCCGACGCGCTATTCCAACGCCGTGGCGTTCGCTGGTGCGTGCGTTGGGTTTGTATCGCTTAGCTAACTATTGGCCACACCTGTTTTTTGATTTTCATTTACATCATCAACCTTTGCCGGACAAACCGGTCGAGGTCGAGGCGATCTCAGGTGCATTAATGCTGGTTCGTCGAGAAGCCATCGAAGAGGTGGGTGCTTGGGATGAAGGCTATTTTCTTCACTGTGAAGACCTGGATTGGTGCATGCGATTCCGGCAAAAAGGCTGGAAGATCTTATTTGTCCCCGATGTACAGGTATTACACTACAAAGGCGTATGCAGCCAGGCGCGCCCATTTTTTGTTGCTTGGCATAAACACCGGGGGATGATACGTTTTTACCAGAAATTTTTTAGTGATCAATATCCTGGTATTTTGATGTGGCTTGTCACTATCGGGGTATGGGTGCGTTTCGCAGCAACGGTGGCATTTCACTCGATCAGCCATCTTGGCAGCCTGATTGGATTGCGACGTGGCTGATCAAACCATAGGAGTGTTTGGTGCGACTAGCCCAGTTGGGACCTGCTTGTTATCATTGTTAGCGCAGCAGGGCTGGCAGGTCGTAGCATTTTCTCGTCAACCTATTGGAGCGGAAATTGAACAAGTCAGTCCGACTGTGACCTGGTATCAGCTTGGCGAAGAATCTTGTACGGAAAGATTGGATAAACTGGCTTCTGTGGATAACAAAATAACCTCATGGTTTTATTTGGCACCCATCTGGACATTACCTGCTTATTTTAATCTGCTGGTGGCACAAGGTGTACAAAGAATTGTGGTATTGTCTTCCACTAGTATTTTTACCAAAGAGGATTCTTGCGATAGTGGAGAAAAAATGACTGCACAGCGCCTCTTGGAAGGAGAAGCAAATCTCCGCGCGTGGGCTAAGCAGCAGGGTGTCTCGTGGGTGATTCTGCGTCCGACGCTGATTTACGGACAAGGTCGTGATAAAAATATAACCGAAATAATCCGATTCATTCGTCGCTTTAAATTTTTTCCCTTGCTTGGAAGCGCTAAGGGTTTACGCCAACCCGTCCACGCGAGAGATGTCGCTATTGCATGTTTGTCTGCATTTTTAGCAAGCAACGTGACCAACCAGGCTTATAATATCAGCGGTGGTGAGACACTCGCTTATCGTGAAATGATTGAACGGATCTTCCAAAGATTAGATCAACCGCCTTATTTTGTAACGATACCTCACTGGATTTTTCGATTGGCAGTCCATACATTGCGACAATTACCCCGTTATCGTCACTGGACAGTAGCCATGGCTGAACGAATGAATCGTGATCTGATCTTTGATTCCTCGGCAGCAGTACGTGATTTCGGCTATTCCCCTCGACCTTTCTTGTTGGGAAAAGAGGATTTACCTTAATAATCGGGATCAGAAATATTCTTTTCTAAGTGAAAATCATCACAAATAGCCCATTAGTTTTTCTGCTATAAAAGTAAAAGTAAACTTGATTTTATTGTTAAGCCAAGTAATATTCCGCAACAGATAGGTTTTTACATGAATTTACAATTAGTTTTTAAAGCTTGGGTATTCCCGAAATTTGGTTGCGCATTAAAATTTTTTAGATGAAAGCGAAAAATACCCCTCAAAATGAACTCGCAGAAATATTAAGCGGCTTTAAACGTGCATTCCGTACGGTAGGTGTTTTCAGCGCTGTTATTAATTTACTGATGCTAATGCCGGCCTTGTATATGCTGCAACTCTACGACAGCGTATTGACAAGCCGCAATGAAATGACGCTATTGATGCTAACGCTGATCATGTTGGGTGCCTATATATTCATGGGCGCATTGGAGTATGTGCGCAGTTTTGTGCTGATACGAGTGGGGGCGCAGTTTGACCAGAAAATGAACAAGCGGGTCTATACGGCAGCGTTCGAACAAAGTTTGCGGCAAGGAAATAGCAATGCAGGTCAATCTTTACAAGATTTAACCAATTTACGTCAATTCATGACGGGAAATGCCTTGTTTGCGTTTTTTGATGCACCATGGTTTCCCATCTATATATTGGTCATTTTTCTTTTTAATGTCTGGTTGGGTGTATTTGCTTTGTTTGGCACGGCTATCTTGGTAGTGCTTGCCTATATCAACGAGAAAGTATCGCATAAACCGCTGGCTGAAGCGAATGCCATGGCCGTGGCATCAACGACATTGGCAACCAATAATTTACGTAATGCCGAGGTGATTGAGGCGATGGGTATGTTGCCCAATCTACAGGCGCGTTGGTACAAAATCCATAGCCGTTTCTTGAATCTGCAGGCTGAGGCCAGCGAAAAATCGGGGGTTGTGAGCGCTTTCAGCAAAGCTACTTCAGTTGCATTGCAGTCTATGATGCTGGGATTGGGTGCGCTCCTCGTGTTGGGAGACAGTATTTCTCCCGGCATGATGATTGCAGGTTCAATTTTACTGGGTAAGGCCATTGGGCCGGTACAGTTGTTGATCAGTGTTTGGCGACAATTTGGCAATACACGAAGTGCCTATGAGCGGCTGACAAAATTGCTCGAGGAAAATCCTGATCGTCAGCCTGGCATGGCATTACCCAAGCCAAAGGGTGTTGTCTCCGTTGAAAATGCCATTGCGGCGCCACCCGGTTCAAAAGTACCCGTTATCAGAGGATTGACTTTTGCGCTCGCAGCCGGTGAAGTACTTGGTATTATCGGGCCGAGTGGCTCAGGTAAATCCACGTTGGCACGGTTACTGGTAGGAGTTTGGCCTGCTACAGCGGGTAAAGTGCGGCTTGATGGTGCAGATGTCTACCAGTGGAATAAGGACGAACTGGGGCCTCATATCGGGTATCTGCCACAAGATATTGAGTTGTTTGCTGGCACCATCAGTGAAAATATCGGGCGTTTTGGAGAGATCGATCCTGAAAAGGTTATTTTGGCAGCCAAGCGAGCGGGTGTGCATGAAATGATTCTGAGCATGCCTAAAGGCTATGATACGCTACTTGGAGATGGCGGAGGCGGACTGTCCGGAGGACAGAAACAGCGTATTGGTTTGGCGCGCGCTATGTATGGAGATCCGTCGTTGATCGTGTTGGATGAACCTAACTCCAATCTGGATGATGTCGGTGAACAGGCATTGTTGGCTGCAATTATTGATTTGCGCAAGCGCGGGAAGACGATCGTAGTGATCACGCATCGGACGAGCATCATCACTGCTACCAACAAGTTGCTGTTATTACGCGAAGGCGTGCTTCAGAAGTTTGGGCCGACAAACCAAGTGTTGGCTGAATTGAGTAAACAACAACAAGCGCTGCGACGAGGTAATGAGCAAACGCCTCCAACCAGCGCAACCTCTACTGGAAGCGAAACAGGATTGGTTTCGTCATAAATATCCGTCATTAATAAATAGAAAGCTTATGAATCAAAAGGATTCAACTATACTCGAGAACGCGCTAGTCGATCATGCTAACGTAGTTAAGACAGATGAAGCAACGCATGCGCGCCTTGGCTGGTGGATTGTGCTGGTTGGGGTGGGTGGTTTTTTTCTATGGGCAACATTTGCGCCACTAGATAAAGGCGTACCCCTATCCGGTTCGGTGATGGTTGCGACGAATCGAAAAGCCGTTCAGCATCAAACAGGGGGTATTGTCGAAGATATCCTGGTGAAGGAAGGTGATAGCGTCAAAGCTGGCCAAGTGCTGGTCAAAATGAATGATATTCAGGTCAAGGCACAGGCAGAAATAACACGAGGCCAGCTCATTGCGGCGAGAGCGGTTGAAGCGCGTCTGATTGCTGAACGGGATAATAAAACAGAAATCGATTTTCCGCCTTTTTTGTTTTCTTCGTTAGATGACCCTCGCACAATCAGTAGTATCGCACTCCAAAAACAATTGTTCGCATCGCGTCAATCGGTATTGAAACATGAGTTGGCGGCGCTCGATGAAAATATCGAAGGTTTGACCATTCAGTTACGTGGTTTGATCTCCTCGCGCGCGAGCAAGGAGCAGCAATTACAGTTTCTGAAAGAGCAACTGGATAATATGCGAGAATTAGCCCGTGATGGCTATGTTCCACGAAATCGTGTACTCGAACTGGAGCGTACTCACGCGCAATTAAATGGTGAGATCTCTGAAGATACCGGGAATATCGGTCGCGCCCAGCGCCAAATCTCAGAGCTCAATATGCGTAGGATCCAGCGCTTGCAGGAACATCAGAAGGAAGTGCGCCAGCAATTAACCGATGTACAGCGTGAGGCCGAAGCACTTAATAGCCGACTGTTGGCACAAGATTTCGAATTAGCTAATGTCTTAGTCAAGGCGCCGGTAGATGGCATTGTGGTGGGGATAAATATTTTCACACATGGTGGCGTCATTGGACCTGGATTTCTTATGATGGATATTGTGCCATCGGAAGATATGTTGGTCATTGAGGGTCAAGTACCCGTCCATCTGATTGACAAAGTGCACGCGGGTCTCGATGTCGATTTCATATTTACTGCTTTTAACCAGAACAAAATCCCGCGGGTACCGGGGATTGTTACACATGTATCTGCGGATCGTTTGACCGATGAACGAACAGGTATCCCCTACTATCAATTGAAAGCCAAGGTTACGCCGGAGGGAATGAAGATACTGACTGATTGGCAAGTCCGCGCAGGGATGCCCGTAGAAATTTTTGTGAAAACCGGCGAACGTTCGCTGATGAATTACTTGTTGAAACCCATTCTCGATCGACTTCATACTTCGCTTGTGGAAGATTAAGCGTGGCATCGCGTTTTTTTAAGCCATCCTTATTATCAGCATGCGTTATTGCTTTATGGTGCCAGGCAGGCGTTACCATGGGTATGGGGCTTCTGGAGGCATATGAAGCTGCTTTAATGAATGATCCGACATTTCGTGCGGCCATTCATGAAAATGAAGCAGGACAGCAAGCCATTGCGCTTGGGCGAGCGGGTTTGTTGCCGAGTTTGTCCGTTTCGCATATGCAGGGAATGAGTCGAGGTACGCAGAAAAATCCTGAATTTGATAGAGAAGGGAATATTATTGGCACAAATAAAAGTGATCTGGATTTTGATAGCCTGGTAACTACTCTCACGTTTAGACAGCCATTACTGAATATGGAGGCGGTGGCTGCCTATGATCAAGGTTATGCACGAGCAAACTCCAGTCAAGCCAAATTTCTCGGCCAAAGCTATGAGCTTATGGTACGGTTGTTAGAAGCTTATGTCAAAACGCTCCTTGCACAGGATCGCCTTTCTTTGGCTAAAGCACAGCATAATGCCTTGGAAGAGTTAAAACATGTCAATGAGAATATGCTCAAGCGGGGAGAAGGGACGCTGACGGATGTGCTTGAAACTCAGTCCCGGCATGCCTTGTCACAGGCCCAAGTGATCGAGTCGCAAGATGAATTGGATGTTGCACGTCTGGCGTTAGAAAAAATAATCGGTAGAGAAGCAACGCAGCTTGATACTTTAGCGGGCACATTTAAAGCGCAACCGATCCATCCCCCTGATTTTGAAAGCTGGCGTGATATGGCGCTTGAACGTAATGCGGAGCTGGTGACACAGCGACACATGGTAACCTCCAGTCAACTGGAGGTAAAAAAAAGCCGTGCGGGTCATGCGCCGCGTGTTGATTTAGTGGCAAGCTTTAATAAACAGAATTCTGCCTCTTTCATTGTGCCCAATCGGGATGCCACGTTTGCCAGCGTTG
>CAYNXU010000073.1:0-6900 GCA_964401225.1 uncultured Nitrosomonas sp. | reverse complement strand
TAAAGATAGGATACTCTATCTATTCAAGTATAAATTCGTTTCATCAAACTAAATAAATAGGAGACCATTGATATGAAATACCGTTTGAAGCAGTTAATTTCGTCTGCTTGCGCACTTATCCTGCTTGGTAATATCCAGGTTGCATCAGCTGATCTAGCCAGTGACGCCGAAACCCTGCTTAACTGGGCTGAGAATACCTATCCCGAACTCTTCCCAAGCCCTCGCGCCACGCAAAGTCTGGAGCCTTGGCTCTACCGGTTTTATCCTGAAACTAATACTTACGCAGGTGTCAACAAGAATGATAATGGTGTTTATGTAATGGGTGGTCCGTGGGGAGACAATCCGACATATATCGACAGTCTGGCGAGCCTGATCACTACCATTCAGAACTCAGGGGGTAACAGTAGCATTCCGGCTTGCAACACTGCAAATGCCCCTGCAGGTTTTTCTTACAGTCAAAGTGGCAATGTCGTTACCATTACGACCAATGGGCAATGTATAGAAATTCCCAATACCACCAATTTTTGTGAAACACCCGTTCAACCAACACAAACCGGCATCTCTGTGCTCAGCACCAGCAGTATCACTTCCGCGGAATGGCGCGGTATCTCGTTTAACCTAACCTTACCCACCGATCCCTTGGCATCTCTTACGGGTACATTCAAGCATTGCACAATCAATGCACCGGCAGAGCAACTCAACTTAGTAGTCAACTCGGATATTTGCATGGATATGACTCAGCAGCTTCAGGGTTCGTTTGAAAGTGCAATTGCCGCAGGCTACGTCACTATTAACCCGCCTATTACGTACGCAACCAAATCGACTTACTCGGGACAAGCAGTCTCAGATTGCTTCGCAACGGATGCTGACAACATCTACGATGCGTTCACTCAGGATGTATGGATCAAGCAAGAGGGGGGTGGTTTTGTCAAAATAGACAGCCAACTTCTTTAGACGTTAATTTATCAGAATGGAAAGCTGCTCCTAATTGGTAACAGCTTTCTATTCTTACTCCCCTTTCAGATATTCATTTCCATTATCCAATTTTGCGCAGCGTCAACAAAGGGGGTTGCGAGAGCGTCGAGCGTGTTCCCAACAATCCCGCAATCGTCACCCCGGTTACCCCAACCACGATACCGGCCAGCCAAATCCATGGATTAAAGGCAAAGGAAACATGTAAGGCATATTCACCGATTACGTAACCCAACACGGTTGCGCCAGCTGAGGCAAACAACCCTACCAATGCACCGAGGATAGCAAATTCCGCTGCCCAGGCACGAATCAATTGATGTCGTTTAGCGCCCAGCGTGCGAAAAATAGCTGCTTCATAGATTCGTTCATCCTGAGTGGCCGAAATCGCGGCATACAGCACGATCAAACCAGCCAACAATGTGAACATGAATACGAATTCTATCGCATTGGATACCTGTAAAATCATTTGTTGTATTTGCTCAATCACGATCGCCACATCTATAACTAAAAAATTCGGGAAACTCTTGACCAATTCGTGCATGATACCTGTGTGTGTAGGTGGCAAATAAAAACTGGTTACATAGTTGATCGGGAATGTTTCAAGCGAACCGGGACGTGCAACCACAAAAAAATTGACTTGAAAGGTATCCCAATCGACTTTTCTCAGACTGGAAATGGTTGCGGTATAGGGACTGCCTGCGATATCAAAGGTTAACTGATCACCCAGCTTGACACCCAACGTCTTGGCGACTTCGTCTTCGAGAGATAGCTCGTTACCTGACGTCCCATCCTCCTGCCACCAATGGCCGGCCACGATTTCGTTATCAGATTGTAGCTCTTCCGCCCACGACAAATTGAATTCTCGATTCAATAATTGTTTCTTCCGTAAATCAGTATATTCTTCGACACGCACCGGAAGATTATTAATTTCCACCAAACGCCCCCGCACCATTGGATATACCTCAGGCTGGGTCATATCGTGCTGTGCAAAGAAATCTGCCAGAGGCTGTAACTGATCGGGCTGAATATTAACCAGAAAACGATTGGGTGTATCGGAGGGCAGGCTTTTCCGCCAATCCTTCAATAAGTCGTTCTGTATTAAGGTTAATACCAACATAGCCATCAATCCCAATCCTAAAGCGATGGCCTGTATAACACTGGCAACCGTACGCCGCCGGATATTGGCCAAGCCATAACGCCACGCACTCGTACCTTGTTGACGCACAAGCAATAATAGCCGGATCAACATCCAACCCAGTAACCCAAAAATTGCAACTGCCGCTAAAAACCCAAGCATTACCAATATTCCCAGACGTAACTCCCCCGCCTCCCAAACGAATAGAATGGACAGCGATAACAAACCAAACGCATAGCCCAGTAAACCATGAAGATTGGTCTTGCCGATATCTCGCCGCAATACTCGCAGCGCAGGCACTCGCCGCAAATTAAGCAGAGGGGGCAAGGAAAAACCCAGCAATAGCACCATGCCACTCAATAATCCATGGAGGGCAGGCATTCCTCCCGGCCAAGGTAGCGTGGTTTCAACCAGGCCCGCAAGCCAGCGCGAAAGAAATTCCTGTGCTGCGAGACCCAGCAAACAGCCGAGCCCACTTGCACTCAAACCGAGGATGGCAAGATGATACGAATACAAACGCAGGATCGTTGATTGACTGGCCCCTAGGCAACGCATGATCGCGCACCCATCGAGGTGACGCTGAATGAAACGGCGTACTGCCAAAGCAACCGCAGCTGCAGCCACCACAACACTCGCCAACGCTGCTAAGCTTAGAAATTTTTCCGCACGCTCGAGCGCTGCACGTATTTCCGGGCGGGCATCGCGTATACCTTCGATACGCTGGCCAGGCATTAGTTGTTCCTGAGCCCAGCCACGAAATGCGGCGATGCTTTCTTCCTCACCTGCAACCAATAATTGATAAGTCACTCGACTGCCTGGCTGAATTAAATCGGTGGCAGCCAAGTCATCCGCGTTCATCAATAATCTTGGACCCAAATTGACAAAGCCAACAGAATGGTCCGGTTCACGGGCAATCACCGCAGCCACAAACATCTGTGTGGCTCCCACTTCCAGCTCATCACCGGGTACGATATCAAGCCCAGACATTAATTTTTCATCCACCCACACTGTCCCAGGGGCAGGAATAGCTTGCACCGCATAGGTCATGTGCGCCAGCGCCGGATCATTGGAAATATCAGCAAGTTTTAATTCCCCGCGCAGAGGATAGCCAGACGAAACCGCCCGAATTTCAGTCAGGAGATTGTTTTCATCTTTACTTGTCATGCTGGGAAAACGAGTCAATGTCGCGATCTTTAAACCAAGCTGCACGGCTTTATCCGCATAGTGCGCAGGCAAGGGTCGATCACCAATGACCAGCAGATCAGCACCTAGCAGGCGATTACTTTCCCTGGATAGGGCAAGCTGTACTCGATCAGCAAAAAAACCGACTGTGGTTATGCTGCTTACAGCAATTATCAGTGCCAGTACTAGGATGCGCAATTCACCCGCACGCCAATCACGACGCAGCATAAGTAACGAAAGTCGAAAAAGATTCATAAGGATCATCCCATCAAAAACTTAATGCATAACAAAATTACTGCTTTTTAGCGTATCCAGCCATTAACTCATGAAATGGACATTCCAGATCGTTCGTTGATTTGTAACGGCCCACTTCCTGAGAATCGGTCAAGATAAAGGTAAATCACCGGCGTAATAAATAAGGTGATCACCTGAGAAAATAATAACCCACCCACCACCGCCAGTCCCAGTGGTTGACGCAACTCTGCACCCGCACCAATCCCCAACGCAATCGGTAGTGCGCCCATCATGGCAGCAAGTGTCGTCATCATGATAGGCCGGAAACGCAATAAACAAGCTGTCCGAATCGCTTGATAAGGCGCCATGTACTGCTTGCGTTGCGCATCCAATGCAAAATCAATCATCAAAATAGCATTTTTTTTGACTATTCCGATGAGCATCAGAATACCAATCATAGCGATAATGGAAAGTTCGATATCAAATAGCCACAGTATACCCAACGCACCGACTGCTGCCGAAGGAAGACCGGAAAGTATGGTGATGGGGTGAATATAGCTTTCATATAACACGCCAAGCAATACGTACATGACCAACAGTGCAGCTACAATCAATACAATTTGGCTTGTTTGCGAAGCTTGGAAAGCTGC
This sequence comes from uncultured Nitrosomonas sp., assembly GCA_964401225.1. Classification (GTDB taxonomy): domain Bacteria; phylum Pseudomonadota; class Gammaproteobacteria; order Burkholderiales; family Nitrosomonadaceae; genus Nitrosomonas. The sequence continues at coordinate 2,727 of CAYNXU010000073.1, read as the reverse complement.
CGCATCGCCTGCAAAACGGGTCAATATATTCTCCGGTAAATTCATTTCTTGCTCGAATCGTTCTATCAGTCTGGCAGCATCTCCCAATGCGGCACCTGGCGCGAGATTGAACGAGATTGTCAAAGACTCGAGCTGTCCCACGTGATTGATTGCAAGCGGGCCGATTTCACGCACGACCGTGGCTATACTCGGCAAGGGCACCAGCGCACCACTTTTTGCACGTAAGTGGATATGATCAAAGGCGCTTTCATCGGTACGATACTCCCCGGCAACCTGGAGAATGACCCGATAACTGTCACTCGATGTAAAAATAGTCGATACCTGGCGCTCGCCAAACGCGCTATAAAGTGCTGAGCGTATCGTCGCGATATCTACACCGAGCAAATTGGCTTTATCGCGATCGATCTCAACGCGTGCTTGCAATCCCTTGAGCTTCTGATCGCTGGTGACATCACGAAAAACCGCCTCTGCTTGCCGCATCTCTGACATCATGGACTCTGCTGCCGCGTATAGACCCTCGGCCCGCACACTGCGCATGACATATTGATAGCGGCTCTTGCTGGGCATGCTGCCAATTCGCAGATTTTGCGTGGGAGTCATGAATACTCTGACCCCCGCAATATCACGCACATCCTGACGTAGTGTTTTCAAAACATTGCTCATCGAGGGTCGCTCACTACGAGGCTTCAAGCCGACAAACATCCGCGCACTGTTTGCACCCTCCGTGAAAGCGATACTATTATCGACGAGGGGGCTTGCCCGGATAATATCGCTCGTTTGTTCCACTAGCTTGATCATCGCTGGAAAAGAGATATCTTCAGCCGCTTCGATCGCGATCATAATTCGGCCTGTATCCTCTTCGGGAAAGAATCCCTTGGGGAGGATCGTGAAAAGCACCCCAGTCGCAATAAAAGTACTGATGGCGACACCTAATACTGTCCTTCGATAACGCAAGGCCCCATCCAGCAAAAAAGTGTAAGCTGCCAGCAAATGGTTGAAACCACTTTCAAACCATTGCGTCAATAGCATACTCCACCCGTCAGATGGTCGATGGATTAGATACCGGCTTGCCATCATGGGAATAAGCGTCAAGGACACCAAGGCAGACATGAGTACTGCGATACTGACGACAGCAGCAAATTCGTGAAACATCATTCCAATCACTCCCGGCATAAAAAAAACGGGTATGAATACCGCGACGAGTGAAATGGAAATGGATAGGATAGTAAAAGTAATTTCTTTCGATCCCCGCAAGGCGGCTTGTAATGGTGATAAACCGTCTTCAATATGGCGCACGATATTTTCCAACATCACAATGGCATCATCGACCACCAATCCTACCGCAAGCGTAATAGCCAGCAGGGAAATATTATCTAAGGTATAGTCAAAAACCCGCATGAACGCCACTGTACCGAGTAATGAAATGGGTAGAGATAGCGCCGGGATAAGCGTCACCATAGGTTTGCGCAAGAATAAAAACATGACCAGAATAACTAGTGCCACGGTTAATCCAAAAGTCATTTGCACATCAAAAATCGCCTCACGGATCGATTGCGATCGATCAAGATAAAACGCCAACTGAGCGGAAGGAGGTAACTGCGCATTAATCCCGGGCAAGGCTGCTTTGACAGCATCAACAGTCGCTACGACATTTGCACCCGGTTGCGCATATACGAGCATACTGATAGAGGGTTGACCATTCGTCCAGCTCGCTGTCTTCACCGACTCCACACTATTTTCAACCACAGCCACATCCGCTAGTCTGACGGGATGACCATTAGGTGTAGTCGCAACAATCAATTCTGCAAATGCTTCAGCATTGCTCAACTGTCGATTGGCCTGAATAATCAATGTCTGACGTGAACCATCCAGCGTTCCGATGGGTGAATTGTCATTGGCCACTGCTAACGCTGCCGCAATATCGTCAACCGTCATGTCACGTGCTGCCAACGCATACGGATTGACCTGCACCCGCACCGCAAACTTTTTCTGGCCATTAACCCGTATTTCCGCTATACCAGGAAGCGTAGATAGGGTTGGCACGATTAGCTTGTCGGCAAAATTATTCAATTCTGGAAAGGGCATCGTCTCCGATGTCAGCGAAAGCACTGTAATCGATGTGTCAGCTGGATTGATTTTCCGATAGGAAGGCATCGTCGTCATCTCAACTGGCAATGATCGTTGCGCCCGCAATAATGCTGCTTGAACATCCACAGCAGCGCTATCCATGTCGCGATCCTGATTGAATTCCAGTGTGATTGTGGTAGTGCCCTGAGTGCTGGTCGAACTGATAATCGATAAACCGGCGATTGCAGAAAACTCCCGCTCCAGAGGTGTCGCAACAGCCGAAGCCATGGTATCCGGGCTTGCGCCGGGTAACACAGCGCTTACTGTAATAGTCGGCGTATCAAAACGGGGTAATGCGGCAATTGGCACGCTGCTATAAGCCAACAACCCGGAAATAACCGCAGTCAATGACAATAATACAGTCATTACGGGACGACGAATGCACAGTTCTGCCAGCGTCATCGCTTATTTAGGAGCACTCATAGCATTGAGGGAGCTAAACATTCCCGCTCCCGAATGGGGAGTCCATTGTGCCTGATCAGAAAAAAACTGCCGCCCACAAACTGACTGCGCACTTATATCATCGCCTCTACTTTCTCTCACCCTACTGCCAGGGCGTAGATTTTGCATACCTTCTATGACGACACATTCGCCCTGTGT
>CAYNXU010000072.1:0-6953 GCA_964401225.1 uncultured Nitrosomonas sp. | reverse complement strand
ACGCATCAGCGCAGAAAAGTTATCTTGTCAGTTTTTAGCGTATTGCTGGTCATAGCAGCAAGCTTTCTGATTTATTTCATCCCTCACCCCACCACGATACAGTTATATGAAACAACCCATGGGCAATATCAAACAATCGAGATTTCCCCGGAAATCACGATTGATTTGAATGATGCTAGTTCAGTTGCTGTTAAAAAATCTCAACCCATTCAGGTTGAGCTCTTGCGCGGCGAAGCTTATTTTGATGTTCACACCACGCAAAGTAATCAACTGGAAGTCATTCTGGGGAATGCCCGCATCAAGCATATAGGCACGCGTTTCGTGATTAGAATGGAAAAGAATGGCGGGGTAATTGCCGTTAATGAGGGTCAAGTTGAGCTGCAGATTGGAAATCTAAACCAGGTAATTGGTGCAGGCAGGCAGACAAGCTTCAATGCAACCACCATCGTTGACGAAGCGAGTATCTCCCCAGCAGAGATCGCACCATGGAGACAGAGACACTAAAAATAACGTAAAATTAGGGTATCATACGCTTGCGCTGTAGTAGACCATCTATTGGATGGTCAAGATTGTACTCAATACACCTATACTGCACAAAGCGATGTTTCATATTTGCTTACCTATCACCCCCTAATTCAGAATGTCAATTGTGCAATCAAATCAATTTTTCAGTGCCCCCAATCTGATTAACCCGCTAATTTTTATGTTTACAGCAAGAACTTACAGAGGCGCTTACACAGCGCATAGGGTTTCAATCGCTTGCTTTTTGAGTTAACATTGCCCTCCATGACTAAATATGTCTTTGTGACTGGTGGTGTTGTATCTTCCTTGGGTAAAGGTATCGCCGCGGCTTCATTAGCAGCTCTCCTGGAAACTCGTGGCATTAAAGTAACCATGCTAAAGCTGGATCCTTATATCAACGTTGATCCAGGTACCATGAATCCATTCCAGCATGGCGAAGTGTTTGTCACAGATGATGGCGCAGAAACTGATCTCGATCTCGGCCATTATGAGCGCTTCATCAGTACCAGAATGACCAAACGCAATAATTTCACGACGGGTCAAATCTACGAAAGCGTCATTCGCAAAGAACGGCGAGGCGACTACCTTGGCGGCACAGTACAGGTCATTCCCCACATTACTGACGAAATCAAGCTTTTTATCCGTAATGGCGTCGATGATGCACAAGTTGCTATTGTGGAAATCGGCGGTACCGTTGGTGATATTGAATCCCTGCCCTTTTTAGAGGCAATCAGGCAAATGGCAGTCCAGCTCCCGCGCCAGGATACCTGTTTTATTCATTTGACGTTATTGCCGTACATTGGATCAGCCGGCGAATTAAAAACCAAACCAACGCAACATTCGGTTAAAGAATTAAGAGAAATTGGAATACAGCCTGACGTACTGCTCTGTCGAGCAGACCGCATGCTTCCACAAGATGAGCGCCGCAAAATTGCGATGTTTACTAACGTTAAGGAAGAAGCCGTTATTTCAGCAATTGATGTCGACAGTATCTACAAAATTCCTGCTTTGTTGCATGAACAGATGCTGGATGAAATCATCTGCCATAAACTGAATATCCTCGCCAAATCAGCGGATCTCTCAGTCTGGAAAAAATTGGTTCATGCTCTGGAACACCCACAACACCAGGTCACGATTGCATTAGTAGGGAAATATGTTGATCTGACGGAATCGTATAAATCCTTATCAGAAGCGCTGATTCATGCCGGTATTCATACCTGCTGTAAAATAAATATCTGCTATATTGACTCCGAAGAAATTGAAAAAAATGGCACGGATTGTCTTCAAAATAAAGATGCTATTTTAGTTCCAGGCGGATTTGGTAAACGTGGCGTAGAAGGAAAAATAAAAGCAATCCACTATGCACGTGTTAATCGAGTTCCTTATCTAGGCATATGCCTTGGTATGCAGCTAGCCGTGATTGAATATGCACGCAATAAACTTAAATTGAAGGATGCGCATAGCACGGAATTCAATCCCAATACCCCTTATCCCGTGTTAGGACTCATTACCGAGTGGCGTACACGTGAAGGAAGAGTCGAAAAGCGAACGGCAAAGACGGATCTAGGAGGAACCATGCGACTAGGTGGACAGCAATGTGTCCTTGGGGAAAATTCGCTTGCAAGAGAAATTTACGGTACGGATAAAATCATTGAACGTCATCGCCATCGTTACGAAGTTAATGCAGAATTTATTCCTCAATTAGAACAAGCGGGACTCCGCGTCAGCGGCCTATCTTCAGATGAAAATTTATGTGAAATGGTTGAATTATCACAAAGCGAGCATCCCTGGTTTGTTGCCTGCCAATTTCATCCGGAATTTACTTCAACTCCTAAAATGGGACATCCTTTATTCAAAGCTTATGTCAAGGCTGCTATTGAGTTTGCCAGCAAGCACGACAACCCGGAAATGAAAAAAATGAAAGATTTAAAAAATACCCGCTGAATTCCGTTATAGCGCATTTATTAATTTGGTTGCCAAGAATATCAAACTACCCGTTGATACACAATCAAATCGTTCGAATGATTAGCTTACCTATACGGGTATAGTTTGATAAAAACAATATTTAAGTGAAATAACACAACAAGGAACATAGCATGAGTGCAATAGTGGATGTAATCGCCCGTGAAATTTTAGACTCTCGTGGCAACCCGACCATTGAAGCGGATGTTTTGCTTGAATCAGGCGTGCTAGGACGCGCATCGGTTCCTTCAGGTGCGTCGGTAGGCACTAAAGAAGCGGTAGAGTTACGAGATGAAGACAAGCAGCGTTATTCGGGAAAAGGCGTATTGAAAGCTGTCGAAAACATTAATACCGAGATCGCTGAAACTATTATGGGACTGGATGCGGTTGAGCAGTCTTTCATTGATCAAACATTGATCGACCTTGATGGTAGTGAAAATAAATCCAGGGTAGGCGCCAACTCGATTCTGGCCGTTTCATTAGCCGTTGCCAAAGCTGCTGCTGAAGAATCAGGACTACCGCTTTATCGCTATTTGGGGGGTGTTGGCGCAACCTCCTTGCCAGTTCCTATGATGAATCTAGTTAATGGCGGGGTGCATGCCAACAATAATCTGAATATGCAGGAATTCATGATCATTCCGTTAGGCATGCAAAGCTTCCGGGAAGCGATACGCTGCGGAGCCGAGATATTCAGCACACTCAAAATGCTCATACATCAGAAAAACATGCCTACAACCGTTGGCGATGAGGGTGGCTTTGCCCCCAATCTCGCAAATAATGAAGAAGCGCTCAAACTCATCGTGCAGGCTATTGATCAATCCGGTTATCTACCCGGTTCTGACGTGGCAATTGGCGTGGATTGCGCCAGCTCAGAGTTTTATAAAGACGGCAAATATCATTTGGACTCAGAAGGAATGAGCCTTACCTCAGCCCAATTTGTTGATTATCTTGCTAGCTGGGTGGATAAATATCCCATTATCAGCATCGAAGATGGAATGAGCGAGCATGATTGGGATGGCTGGGAGCTACTCACGCATAAACTCGGTAAGGCTGTACAACTTGTGGGTGATGATGTGTTCGTGACTAATACTAAAATTCTACGAGAGGGGATTGCACGGGGTATTGCCAATTCGGTGCTGATTAAGGTCAATCAAATTGGCACACTGACTGAAACCTTGTCAGCTATCGAAACAGCCAAATGTGCCGGATATACGGCTGTGATTTCTCATCGTTCGGGAGAAACAGAAGATACAACCATTGCGGATATTGCGGTTGCAACCAACGCCCTACAAATTAAAACAGGTTCGCTTTCTCGTTCTGATCGTTTATCGAAATATAATCAATTACTGCGGATTGAAGAAGATCTTGGCGATACCGCTAAATATCCAGGCCGGAGAGCCTATTATCAATTAAAGTAATGAAAAAACTGGCTTTAATGCTTGTTATCTTGATTGCTCTGGCGCAATACCCATTGTGGTATGGTAAGGGAAGTTGGTTGAATGTCTTTGAAATCGATCGACAAGTTGCAGCACAGCGCCAGACCAATCAGAAATTGCAGAATCGCAATACAGTCCTGGAAGCAGAAGTCAATGATCTAAAAACAGGGTTTGATGCGATTGAAGAACTTGCCCGTAATGAGTTAGGCATGATACGCAAAGACGAAGCTTTCTTCCAAGTGCTGGAGAATAATGAAGAAAGCAGCTCGCAAGAAGAAAGACCATAGCGCATTCCCCGCAATTTACTGCATTTTGCCAAATCCAGACTATTGCCACGCCAGCATTTAAACACCTAGCTAGAATATTTCATGCATTCACGTGACGATCACGCAAAATTCTGATTAATAGGGAAGTTTTAAGAAAACGTAATGTAAGAATTCATACACCCAACTGAGCGTTATTTTTCTTATTAATCAAAGATCCAGTGAGGGTCACATGTCAATTTATGAAATAGTCTCGCTAATAGGTTCTAGCTTTGGGTGGAAACGATTCTACAGTTAACGGTTTCAACCGTACCGGTTTATAGTCAACACGACGATCCTCACTGAAAAATAACGTGTGCTTGAGCCATTTGTCATCATTGCGTTCAGGAAAATCGTCACGAGCATGAGCACCACGACTCTCACCACGCGCTTCGGCAGAGACCATGGTTGCCACCGCCACCTCAATCAAATTATCCAGTTCTAGCGCTTCAACTCTTGCCGTATTGAATATCTTGCTTTTATCCTTGATTTCCGTTTGAGCAACACATTCTGCAACTTCGCCTATTTTTTCTACGCCCTGCTTCAACCTATCAGCAAAACGAAACACGCCGCAATATGTCTGCATCGTCTTACGAAGGAGATCGCCAACCTGGGCGACATTTTCACCACCTTTCTGATTATCCAGGCGCGAGAGGCGCGCGAGTGATTTGTCTGCAATATCAGAAGGCAATTGTTTATGGTGAGTATTCCGCTTCAAATCTTCTATGATCTGATTGCCTGCCGCACGCCCGAACACAACGATATCCAGCAACGAATTAGTCCCTAAACGATTTGCGCCATGCACAGAAACACAGGCACATTCGCCTACCGCATAAAAGCCTGGCACGACTTCTTCGGGGCCCGTTTTATAGGGTGCCACTACCTGACCGTGGATATTGGTAGGAATCCCACCCATCATATAATGCGCCGTCGGCACAACCGGGATGGGTTGTTCGATAGGATCCACGTGCGCAAATTTGATCGCAATTTCACGTATACCTGGCAATCGTGATTTGATGACATCGGCGCCCAAATGATCGAGTTTGAGCAAAAGATGATCAGCATGCTGACCACACCCTCGCCCCTCTAGTATTTCAGTAGTCAACGCACGCGATACCACATCGCGGCTCGCCAAATCCTTCGCATTCGGCGCATATCGCTCCATGAAGCGTTCTCCATCCTTGTTAAGCAGATAGCCGCCTTCCCCGCGCACGGCTTCACTGATCAGCACGCCTACGCCATGCACGCCGGTCGGATGGAACTGCCAGAATTCCATATCCTGCAACGGAATACCCGCCCGCGCAGCCATGCCTAGTCCGTCGCCCGTATTGATAAATGCATTGGTGCTTGCCTGAAATATGCGTCCGGCCCCGCCCGTGGCAAATAATGTCGCCCTCGCCTGAAGAATCATGACTTCGCCTGTTTCCATTTCTAGGGCGGTGACACCAAGCACTTCGCCTTGCGGGTCACGAATAAGATCCAACCCCATCCACTCAACAAAGAATTGGGTATTGGCGCTGACATTACGCTGGTATAGCGTGTGCAACATGGCATGGCCCGTGCGGTCAGCGACTGCGCAAGACCGGGTTGCCTGCGCCCCGCCAAAATTTTGAGACTGCCCACCAAAAGGGCGCTGGTATATTTTGCCGTTCTCCAATCGATCGAATGGCATCCCATAGTGCTCCAGCTCATAAACGACCTCGGGAGCCTGCCGGCACATAAATTCAATCGCATCCTGATCACCTAAATAATCAGAACCTTTCACGGTATCATACATATGCCAATGCCAATTATCTTCGGTAACATTCCCCAGGGAAGCGGCAATTCCCCCTTGCGCAGCCACGGTATGTGAACGGGTTGGAAACACTTTGGATAATACGGCCACTTTAAGGCCCGCTTCTGATAATTGCAGTGCAGCACGCATCCCCGCTCCACCCGCGCCCACAATCACTACATCAAATTTTCGTTTAGCGATGGTCACATTAGCTCCACAAAATTTCAGCAAACCAGATGAGATAACAAAATAATGAAATGATGACCCCAATGTGTAGCGTCAAACGAATGCTCGTGACATGAATATAATCCATCAATACATTACGCACGCCCACCCAAGCATGCCAACAAAGGCTTATAAAGAATAAAAAGGAAGCGATCCTCATCCACTGATGAGTAAATAATGATTTCAGACTCGCATAGTCAGAAATTTGCCAGAAACAGATCAGGCTCGCTAATAGCAATACATAAACCACCATCACGACAGCCGTTATGCGCTGAATCAACCAATCCCGCAAACCATAATGCGCGCCTGTAACGATACGATTCATGTGCTTTACCATAATAAAATACCAGCAAGCACCGTAAGGGTGACCCCGATGATCATTACCAGCTTGCTACTCAAACGCGCCTGCTCCAGGGAAATACCATAATGCAGATCCAACATCAGATAGCGAATGCCCGCAAGGAAATGATGTAGAAAAAACCACAATGACAGCAATAATGCACACTTAACCAATGCACCATTGAAGATTAACTGCATCTTAGCAAAGCTTTCAGGTGACTCCAGTAGCATCTGCACGCAATAAAGCAATAATGGAATCCCCGGAAAAAATAACAGCACGCCGCTGATTCGATGCAGTATGGAAACCTGTGCAGGTAACGGCTGTTTAATTTTAAAAAGATTGAGATGTTTAGGTCGCTTTCGTTGAAGTTTTGTTTCCATGAAGGTAGTGAA
>CAYNXU010000071.1:0-7049 GCA_964401225.1 uncultured Nitrosomonas sp. | reverse complement strand
GCTGATAACACTAAACCGCCGATCAGCATGATTCCAATAGTGGTTTTGTTCATATCATGTTTACCTCTTTCTTATGAATTGCTACAGAAAATAATTTTACGAATAGTCACAAATTAGATGACACGAGCAGCGTGAACGGGTAGTAACCAAAATTACTGAGTCAGCCAGATGAGATTTAGTTCAAGTTTTTGCTATTACCAATCTGTTTTTTTACGAGGCAGATCCAAGTCTAATGTGCTGTTTCGTGGTTATCTATGTGAATGATCAGGCGTTATGATGCGGGTGATGCAGAGAGTATTATGAAGTGGTGGGTGGACAAATTATCTTGTCCACCCTAGGAGGCTGTCCGAGAATAGCGATCGTAGCGAGAGCGAGGCTGATTGGGCGATTGCTCTAATCTTTTGCATCAAATAGTAGGACTATCCAGCACGAATGATCTGAATGTTCAGCTCAATCAGTCTCGTCCTTGTACGATCGTTACTTCCGTTCTGTTTAATTAATGCAGTGTAACAGTGGCAGTTTCTTGATCGCAGAGCAGATTCGAGCAATAGGTTTCATGGATGCCATCCAAGAATTTCCATAGCGCATCGCATGCACGTTGGGTAGCTGCCAGTACCTCAGCTTGTTTTTCCGGGGTATCGGCAAATCGCTCGATTATCGTCCACTCGGCTTGTGAATGATAGATATCTGCTTTCTGGTGGACAGAGAAAAATTCATAATCTTTCGGATTGTCCATGCCATAGAATCTAGCCAGGCCATCAATTTTCACAGCTGCGATGTCGGGAACTTGTGACTCGAAGGCATGCAATGCAGCCAGTCCGGCATAAAAAGGTTGATTCAGGCAGATATCACGGAATGTCGATACCAGGTTATCTGTTTCAGGCAAGGCGGGTGCGTTGGCTAGACTTTTATCGTCAGCACCCAGAGCAAAGGCAAATGCTTTCCATAAAGCAGGGTGATTGCCGTCACCATGTTCTTCGTCAATCAAGTTCTTGAGCACTTCTTGACGTACGCTGATGTCGCCGCTATTCGTTTCTGTATGCATGTGAGGGGTGTTGAAATGCACAGCGCTCAAATAGGTGGGTTCAGCCAGCACATTATAAAAATATTGTTCGGCATAGTGACGTAACTGATCTTTGGTCAGTTTGCCCTCGGTCCAGGCGATATAAAAAGGATGTTTCAATAAATGTTTATCGCTAATGATGGCATTGATCTTGTGTTTGAAGAGTGTATTTGTTGTCATGGTTGTTCCTTTTATTGTAATCAGCGAATTCATGAATCAATGGGCCAACAATTCAAATAGGCAACATTTTTCACGAATTCAGAAGGTGGATAAGAAATACCAAACGCAATCATCGCTAAATAACCTGGTTAAGTCAATCCAAACGAAGAAACTTACCTGGGAGGCTGCCCGAGTATAGGCTATAGGCTGATCTACTGCGAACGAGCCTGCTAAGCCGGATTTTCCGATCATTTTCGATATACTCATCACACCTCAAAATTCGGTTTTTATCATCCATCATCCAGCCTCCTCCCGGCGGGAGAAGGTATAGATGCCAAATTTTGAGGTGCGAAGCGTATAAATAGAACAGCTATTCGCCTCAAATGATCGAAAAATCCAACTCAACCAACCTCGTCCTCGCCACGATCGTTACTCTCGGACAGCTTCCTGGAGTGATGCTTTTCCAACGCACTGAGGATACCGCGCAATATGTTCACTTCTTCTTTTTCCAACTGAGTACGGGCAAACATGCGGCGCATTCGTTGCATCAGTCGCTTCGGCTCCTTGGGATTGAGAAAACCACTAGCAATCATGGCCTGCTCCAGATGACGATAAAATAATTCGACATCATTGAAACTAGCAAGCTGATGAATGGGTTTTGTGGCGGGTTGGAGAGACTGCTCGGTGGTTTCATTAAATGCCATGCGCAGTTCATAGGTCATGATTTGCACTGCCGCAGCCAGATTGAGCGAAGAATAATCAGGATTAGTTGGAATATGCACCGTGAGCTGACACCTGCTGATTTCAGCCGTTGTCAAGCCAGCGCTTTCCCTGCCAAAAACCAAAGCAACCGGCGAATGTTGTGCGTGTGCAAGCAGTTCCTTTGCGATCTGCCTGGCGTCAAGGGTACGACTGGCTAGATTACGTGCGCGTGCGGTCATCGCTACCGCGAGCACGGTATCATGCAACGCCCCTTCCAGGTCGCTTACAACGCTGGCTTTTTCGAGGATATCCCGCGCATTGCTGGCACGCGCATCTGCTTCATTGTCCGGAAAGGATTTAGGGTTGACCAAGTACAACGTACTCAGTCCCATCGTCTTCATTGCTCTTGCCGTTGCGCCAATATTGCCAGGGTGGCTGGTATGGCTTAAAACAATTCGGACATTATCGAGCGGGGAGGGGGGATTCATATTAAAATTACGCTTTGTTAATTTTATTGATCTTAAAAAATGCATCCAATGCTTATAACCGCGGTAAAAGCCGCGCGCCGTGCGGGCAGTATCATCAATCAAGCTTCACGGAACCTCGACATTCTGAATATTTCACGTAAATCACACAGCGATTTTGTCAGTGAAGTAGATGGTGCGGCTGAAGAAGCCATCATCAAAGTGTTGCTGGATGCTTATCCTACCCATTCGATTCTAGCAGAAGAAAGCGGTAATCGCGGAGACGCTAAAAAATCGGAATATCAATGGATCATCGATCCATTGGATGGGACGACTAATTTTCTGCATGGTTTTCCTAAATATTCTGTATCGATTGCGTTATTGCATCGCGGTATCTTATCGCAGGCGGTGATATACGATCCGGTTAGCAATGAATTATTCACAGCCACGCGTGGACGTGGCGCTTTTCTCAATGACCAGCGCATACGCGTCAGCAAGCGTACCCAAATGGCCGATTCACTCATCGGCACAGGCATTCCGTTCCGGGATCTCTCTTTCTTGGAACCGTATCTGGCGATGTTCAAGGATGTCATCCCCAAAGTCGCCGGAATACGCCGGCCAGGTTCTGCTGCGCTGGATCTGGCGTATGTTGCGGCTGGGCGCTATGACGGATTCTGGGAAATCGGCTTGTCTCCCTGGGATATCGCTGCGGGTTGTCTGCTCATTCTCGAGGCAGGCGGCATGGTCAGCGATCTGGAAGGCAATGAAAATTACCTGAAGAGCGGACAGGTTGTCGCCGGCAACCCCAAGATCTTCGTCCAGTTACTGCAAATTATCGCGCCTCACTTAACACCCCAGCTCATCGCGGCCAACAAGCAACCGGCAGCGTAAAGCGAAGCAGGCGCAGCGCGCGTTAAGCGTGGATAAGAAACAACTCTCTGAGCGGGATATCTGCACCAAGTTCATCATTCCCGCCCTGCAACAGGCAGGTTGGGATATTGCCACGCAGGTGCGGGAAGAATTTGTGCTTACCAAGGGGCGCATTATCGTGCGCGGTAAATTGCATACCCGAGCACAGCACAAGCGGGCCGATTACGTATTGTTTTACAAACCCAATATTCCAATCGCGGTGATCGAAGTCAAGGATAATCATCATGCCATCGGTGATGGCATGCAGCAGGGGTTGAGTTATGCTGACCTGTTGCAGGTACCTTTCGTCTTCAGCTCCAACGGCGATGGATTTCTGTTTCATAACCAGATTGCGGCTGATGGCATTATTGAGCGCGAACTGGGTTTGCAGGAATTACCCTCGGCGGATACGCTTTGGCAGTGGTGGTTAGCACATAAAGGGATTCCCGAGCAGCAGCACGATCTCATCACGCAGGATTACTATAGTGACGGCAGCAACAAAACGCCGCGTTACTACCAGTTGCTCGCCATCAATCGAACCATTGAAGCAATTGCGCAAGGCAAAAACCGTATTCTGCTCGTCATGGCGACGGGTACCGGTAAAACCTTCACGGCTTTTCAGATTATTTGGCGTTTGTGGAAAGCTAACACCAAGAAACGCATTCTTTTTCTAGCGGACCGCAATATTTTGATTGACCAGACCATGACCAATGACTTCAAGCCATTTGGTTCGGCCATGACCAAAATCCAGAAACGGCAGGCGAACAAATCTTACGAGATCTACCTTTCCCTCTATCAAGCAGTCACTGGCAATGAAGAAGAGCGCAACATTTACAAGCAGTTCAGTCCTGATTTCTTTGATCTGATAGTCGTGGATGAGTGCCATCGGGGCAGCGCGGCGGAAGATTCAGCCTGGCGGCAAATACTGGAATATTTCTCCTCGGCCACCCAGATCGGCCTGACCGCGACGCCCAAGGAGACCAAAGAAATCTCCAATATCGATTACTTCGGTGAGCCGATTTACACCTACTCACTGCGGCAAGGCATCGATGACGGCTTTTTGGCGCCTTATAAGGTAGTGCGCATCGATCTGGACAAAGATCTGGCTGGCTGGCGGCCCGATAAAGGCATGGTGGACAAGTACGGTCATGAAATCGAAGACCGCATTTATAACCAACGGGATTTTGACAAAACGCTGGTGCTGGAAAAACGCACGCAATTGGTTGCCCAAAAGATCACCGAGTTTTTGCAACAAACCGGTCGCTTCGACAAAACCATCGTGTTTTGTGAAAATATCGATCATGCCGAGCGTATGCGCCAGGCATTGGTCAACGAGAATGCCGATCTGGTGGCGCAAAATGCCAAATATGTCATGCGTATCACCGGTGACAGCGAAGAAGGCAAAGCGGAACTCGATAATTTTATTTTTCCGGAATCGACCTATCCGGTGATCGCCACCACGTCCAAGCTGATGAGCACGGGCGTCGATGCCCAGACCTGCAAGCTGATCGTGCTGGATCAACGGATACAGTCTATGACCGAGTTCAAGCAGATCATCGGGCGCGGTACGCGCATCAACGAAGATTACGGCAAATACTACTTTACTATCATGGATTTCAAGAAGGCTACCGAACTTTTTGCCGATCCGGATTTCGATGGTGATCCCGTGCAGATCTATACGCCCGCTCATCTTGATGATTCACCCGTGCCCCCCGAGTTCTACGAAGGCAATGCGCAGGATAATGGGTTCAAATACCCGGAATCAACCGCAAACAATGCCTGGGCAGAGATCGCCGAAGGGGAAGAAGGGGCAAATATCCGCCGCTATGTGGTTGCCAATGTCGAAGTCAAAGTTGCCGCTGAGCGGGTGCAGTACTTCGATGCCAACGGCAAATTGATTACTGAATCGCTCAAGGACTATACGCGCAAGACGCTGGCGCATGCCTTTGCTTCCCTGGATGATTTTCTGCAGCGCTGGCACAGCGCCGAGAAGAAACAAGCGATCATTGAGGAACTCGCCAACCAGGGCATCTTCTTTGATGCGCTGGCCGACGAAATCGGCAGAGAATGCGATCCTTTCGATCTGATCTGCCACATCGCCTGGGACAGACCGCCACTGACCCGCAGGGAACGTGCGGAACAAGTCAAGCAACGCAACTACTTTACCCGTTATGGCGAGCAGGCGCGGCGTGTGCTGGCAGCGCTGCTGGATAAATACGCCGATGAAGGGGTCACGCAGATTGAAGAAACCCAGATTCTGACCGTTTCTCCCTTTACCCAATTCGGCACGCCGATCGAGATTATTCGTTCCTTTGGTGACCTGGATCATTATCAGCAGGCAGTGCATGAACTGGAACAAGCGCTTTATAGCATATGAAGAATAAGCAAAACTTCGTTAACCAGAAAAGAACCCTATCCATAATAAAGCGATGCCATTCCCGCCTGTACGGGAATGACTGGAAGCGGGAATAACTTATGTCAATCGGAACACTCGTCAAAACCATCCAAGACATCATGCGCAAGGACGTGGGCGTCGATGGCGATGCGCAACGCATCAGTCAGATGGTCTGGCTGATTTTTCTGAAAATATTCGATGACAAGGAACAGGAATGGCAACTGACCGTGCCGGGATACCGATCGCCGCTGCCAAGCCGTTTGCGCTGGTCGAGCTGGGCCAAGAATCCGGAAGGCACCACCGGCGAGGCGCTGATCGATTTCGTCAACAATGAGCTCTTCCCCTCGCTCAAGAAGCTGGCTACAGCCGCAGGGGTATCGCCGCATGGCAAGGTGGTGGGTTCGGTATTCGAGGATGCCTACAACTACATGAAATCCGGCACATTGCTGCGGCAGGTGATCAACACCATCGAAGCCGATGTGGATTTCAATTCTTCCAGCGACCGCCATCTGTTCAATGACATCTACGAGAAGATCCTGTCCGATCTCCAGTCAGCCGGTAACGCAGGCGAATACTACACGCCGCGCGCCGTGACCCAGTTCATGGTGGATAGACTCGATCCGCGACTGGGTGAGACTATTTTGGATCCGGCGTGTGGCACCGGCGGTTTTCTTACCTGTGCGATCGAGCATTTGAAGCAACAGGTCAACAATGCTGACGATCTCAGAACCTTGCAAGCGTGCATCCATGGCGTGGAAAAGAAACCCTTGCCGCACATGCTGGCGATGACCAACGTCATGTTGCATGGCATCGACGTGCCCACCACTATCCGCCATGACAACACGCTCAGCCGCCCGCTCAAGGATTACAGCCCCAGAGACCGGGTCGATATCATCGTCACCAATCCCCCGTTCGGCGGCATGGAAGAAGATGGCATCGAGCACAACTTTCCGCGCAAATACCAGACCCGCGAAACGGCCGATCTGTTCATGGCGCTGATCATGCACTTGCTCAAGCACCACACGGGGCGCGCGGCCGTGGTGCTGCCCAATGGCTTCTTGTTTGGCGAAGGGGTGAAAACCACCCTCAAGCAGGAATTGCTGGAAGCGTTCAATCTGCACACCATCGTGCGCCTACCCAAGGGCGTGTTCAGCCCTTACACCAGCATCGCTACCAACATTCTGTTTTTCGATAAAGCCGGCCCGACACGGGACATCTGGTTCTTCGAGCATCCCTATCCGCCAGGTTACAAATCCTACTCGCGCTCCAAGCCGTTGACCATCCAGGAATTCGACCGGGAAAAAGCCTGGTGGCATGCACGCAAAACCACCGAACACGCCTGGAAAGTGTCAGCAGA
>CAYNXU010000070.1:0-7080 GCA_964401225.1 uncultured Nitrosomonas sp. | reverse complement strand
GTAACTACATTACCTTGCTGAATATCGATTTTATAGGGAAGCGTTGGAATATAAGTACAACCGATTAATAAAAAAGCAGTAAGTAATAATAGTAATTTTAATTGCATATCAGGTGCGAGTGTTTTCAAAGCGAGCCAAGCACTATATGATACATTAAATAATTTTCCGGACAGATTAAACCATGAGCAAATCAGAAGATCTCAAAAGTTTTGACCTTAAAACGATGGGTCTAAAGACTACCCTACCCCGCTTAAAGATACTTAATCTTTTTGAGAAGAGCTCAGTGCGCCATTTATCAGCTGAGGATGTCTACAAGGAGTTACTCAGTGAAGGTGAAGATATTGGCCTTGCAACGGTCTATCGTGTGCTAACGCAGTTCGAGCAAGCCGGTTTACTGGAACGCCATCATTTTGAAAGCGGCAAGGCTGTATTTGAACTAAGCACTGACTCGCATCATGATCACTTAGTTTGCCTACAATGTGGTCGTGTGGAAGAATTCTATGATGCCGAAATCGAAAAGCGGCAAATCAAAATCGCCAAAGACCGCGGATTTAATCTCCAAGAACACTCGTTATCACTTTACGCTGATTGTATTAAACCCGTTTGCCCACATCGGAAATCATGAAATTTAGAAGAGCGCTTAGTATTCGCACATTATTGCACTTTGCCAGTAATGCTTTTAAAAGCCAGATTAGGCTATTTTTTCTCTACTTGTTGCTGACACCTCTGTCAACCCAAGCAGATCCTGTGATTGAAGAACAGATTCGTCAATTAGAAGCCAGTTTGTCACGACTACATCAGAATCAGCAGAATATCTTTCAACAATTCCAGATGATACAAGAGTTACGTCGGTTTGAATTAACTCAGGAAGAAGAAATTATCTCCTCTCCCTTAACTGGATCAGTCATGAGTGAAACTTTACCGAGTTACGAGGAAATGGTGAAGCGCCGGGAAGCGCGCCAGAAACGATTACAACAATACACGTCAGATCTAGATCAGCTTTATTCACGATACCAGGATTTAGAAGCAGAAAGGCAATTCCTGATCGAGCAAATAAATAATCTAGCAAAAAGCTTTCAAGAAAAACTTGTCGAGTAAAAATAAAATGGCGTGACTGCAGGAAAATATATGTTCCTAGAGTCACGCCCCAATCTAAACTACCTTTTTTATTATTGATTAATTTATTGAACCGCCAGTATCGCTTCCTTTCTTTGCAATATCACTTGGCTTTGCCCCGCTCTCACAACGGTATGCATCCGCATACGCTTGTCGGTTATCATCAGAATCTCTTGCATGCTCACTCCATACGAGATGAGTAGCATTCAGTTCTGCAGCCATCTTTAAAGCTTTTTCTTCCGCTTTATGTTTACTTGAACTGGCTGACAATCTATTCCATTTAGATAACTTGCCTCCAGAAACACCCCAAACTTCTCCCAGGTAGCTACAGCCCTGAGTCTCAATATCAGCCTTAGCAACTTCGATTATGTTATAAGAATTTTCACCAGCCATCGCGACCGGCATCACAAAAAAAACAGTAATAACAAAAGTGCATAAATTAAGTAAAAAGGGCCGTAGTACTGATATTAATGAGCCAGATAATTTAAATCTCATCCTGTTTATTCCTTTTCCTTTAAGTGCTTGTTCGTTTTTTATTTACTACAAATGCCACACTGAAACCACATCAACCATCCGTTCTTTTATATCTACAGTCACTCACTTAACTGACAACAGCAGCGACATTGCTATTTCTTCTTATCATTCGCCATAACTTGCTAGACTGAGCTTTCTTCTTCAAGTTCTGATAAATATTAATGATATCCTTGCAGTTTAACTTTCACTCATCTATTAAGGGCGCATATTATTGATAAATTATTCAAAAAATAAGTAGGCTAAAGCGAACTATATTGTAGTTAAATAGAATACAATAGGCTCGATACTATCATTTTGATTTTCGCGGAAGGTTTATCTATGCAAGATCTCAATCTTATTGCTACTTTTGCTCGCGTTGTAGAAGCCGGCAGTTTCGCTGAAGCCGCTCGTCGTATGGATACCTCACGATCCGCAGTAAGCAAGGCTATTGCTAAGCTCGAAGTTGATCTTGGCGCAAGACTACTCAATCGAAGCACCCGCCATCTCAGCTTGACTGAAGTAGGCAGAACATTTGCGGAGCACTCCATACGCATACTTGAAGAAGCAGAACATGCAGAACAAGTAGTCAGCAGCTTACATGCGGAACCACGTGGCATGCTTAGAGTCTGCGCATCGGTTGCATTTGGCACACTGCACGTCGCGCCCGCACTTGCCGATTTCCTGGCGCGCTATCCTGAAATTCGGATTGACATGACCATTACGGATCGGCCAGTGGACATTGTTGAAGAAGGGTACGACGTGATTATTCGCGTGACCGGTGAGCCCGATCTCAATTTGGTTGCGCGCAAGCTAGCGCCTGCACGTCGTAAATTGTGTGCCACGCCGGATTACTTTCATAAGCACGGCGTCCCGCTAACACCGAGCGATCTAGTTAAGCACAACTGCCTAGACTACACGCTTTCAGGTGAACAGGGCTATTGGCGCTTCAAAGGACCAGACGGAGAAATTGCTGTACCGGTTTCAGGTACATTGCGTATCAACGATGATGATGCACTTTCCCAAGCGGTACTTGGTGGTCTAGGCATTGCGCTATTGCCCACCTTTACCATCGGAAAAGAGTTACAAAATGGAAATTTGCAGGCAGTACTGTCAGAATATATACCGGTAGAACGCTATATCTATGCCTGCTATCTTCCCAATCGTTACTTGCCAGCAAAAGTTCGCTCATTCATCGATTTTCTTTCAGCACGTATTGGCACAGAACCCTATTGGGATAGTCCATCTATACAACCCGAGTCTAACACTCAAACCATCCCAACTTAAACATACGTGGACAATCTAACGCTTGGGCATAAATAAATCAGTAATTGTCCCCTCGGCTATTTCCGCTGAGAAAAATATAGTTTCTGACAAAGTAGGATGAGGATGAATGGTCAGACCGATGTCTTGCATATCAGCACCCATTTCTAGCGCAAGCACAAGCTCAGCGATCAATTCCCCCGCATGCGCGCCAACCATGCCAGCTCCCAGCAGTCGGCGAGAATGCTTAGCTAGCAATAACTTGGTGAAACCCTCTTCACGCCCCATAGCTATCGCGCGACCGCTTGCCGCCCAAGGAAACACTGCTTTTTCGTAATCAATACCCTGCTTCCTGGCCTCGGTTTCAGTCAAGCCCATCCAGGCAATCTCTGGATCGGTATACGCCACTGAGGGAATAGCACGCGCATCAAAGGCTACTTTATGTCCAGCTATCACTTCAGCGGCAAGCTTACCTTCATGAGAGGCTTTATGCGCCAGCATAGGCTCTCCTGTAATATCACCTATGGCAAAAATATGCGGGATATTAGTGCGCATTTGTCCATCCACGGGGATAAAACCACGTTCATTCACCTGAACATTCGCATTTTCTGCTCCAATCGCTTTGCCATTAGGGCGTCGCCCGACGGCGACCAGAACCCGATCGTATAATTGAGGCTCGGACGCATGATCGCCCTCAAAAAATACATTCAATCCTTTTTTCTCAACCGCGATCTTGCTGACCTTTGTGGTGAGATGAATAGCCTCATAACGTTTCATTAAATGCTTATATAGCGGTTTGACAAGATCGTTATCCGCTCCCGGAATGAGCTGATCCATTTGCTCAACGATACTGATTTGACTGCCCAGCGCATCGTACACCGTCGCCATTTCCAAACCTATAATACCGCCACCGATAACTAGCATCCTTTTAGGAATATCCACCAATCTCAGTGCATCGGTAGAATCCATCATGCGAGGGTCATCATAGGGAAACCCTGGAATACGCGCTGCACTTGAACCTGCAGCAATGATGCAGTAATCAAATGAAACTGTTTTGGCTCCCGCTTGCGTGTCGACCTTAATCATGCGAGGAGAAATAAATTGACCCACCCCCTGAATAACCTGCACCTTGCGCTGTTTGGCAAGCGCAGTCAGTCCTTTAGTAAGTTTGCCAACGACTGAAGATTCTTTCCAGGCCCGCAGTTTGTCTAAATCGATTTTAGGCTTTCCATAAGCAACCCCCTGTTGACCAATCTCCTTGGCTTCTGTGATTACTTTCGCGACATGAAGCAACGCCTTGGAAGGTATGCAACCAACGTTGAGACATACTCCACCCAGCGTCGAATAGCGTTCAATCAGTATGACTTGCTTACCCAAATCAGCCGCACGAAACGCTGCGGTATAACCACCCGGCCCCGCCCCTAGTACGAGCACTTCAGCATGCTCATCCCCGCGTGTAGAGAGTGCTGATTGGGTCTCATTTGAAGCGGGTTGTTGCATGGCATGAGTAGCATCCAATGGTTCAATTGGCACATCAGCCGGGGAACCGACTGCCTCTAACGTAATAATAAGCGTACCTTGGGATACCTTGTCTCCTACTTTGACATGCACTTCCTTAACCATGCCTGATTGAGGAGAAGGCACCTCTATCGATGCTTTGTCCGTTTCCAAGGCAATTAATGAAGTTTCTCTCTCAACCTTATCACCCGGCTTGACCAGCACTTCAATGACGGAAACATCCTTGAAATCACCGATATCCGGGATCTCCACTTTAATTAGTTTTGCCATACTTTAATTCTAAATTGAGAAAATTTCAGAGATCAATTGATAAAGGAAATTCTGAATTAATTCATTTTTGTTGTTTACGTGCAAAGAAAAATCCAGGAAGCAGCCTAAAAATTTATTGATTCATTACTGCCGTATCTGGCCATCACCTAGCACTACAAACTTCTGACTCGTTAACCCTTCCAACCCTACTGGACCACGCGCATGAATTTTATCCGTTGAAATACCAATTTCCGCCCCTAGCCCATATTCAAAACCATCCGCAAAGCGCGTAGAAGCATTGACCATGACCGAACTCGAGTCCACTTCTCTCAGGAATCGGCGTGCATGACTATAATTTTCAGTGATGATCGCATCCGTGTGCTGAGAACCATAGGTGGCGATATGCTCAATCGCCTGATCCAATCCGCCCACGACAGCAACATTTAAGATAGGCGCAAGATACTCGGTATGCCAATCTTCTTCAGTAGCCAGTTTCATCTGCGCAATAATGTCACAAGCTGCCCGATTACCTCGTAACTCAACACCTTTCTCCAGGTAAATTTTGCAGAGAGGCGGTAAGATTTGCTGAGCCACCAACTCATGCACTAGTAACGTTTCCATGGTATTACAGGTACCATAGCGCTGCGTCTTGGCATTGTCCGCAATACGGATAGCCTTGTCCATATCCGCTTGATCATCGATATAGACATGGCAAATCCCATCCAGATGTTTGATCACGGGAATACACGCCTCATTGGAAATCCGCTCGATCAGTCCTTTACCTCCGCGCGGCACAATGATATCGACAAACGATTTCATGGTAATAAGTTCACCGACGGCAGCACGATCACTGGTTTCAATGACTTGCACGGCAGTTTCCGGTAATCCTGCCGTTCTCAACCCCTCTTTCACGCACGCTGCAATAGCCTGATTGCTGTGCATGGCTTCCGATCCACCACGCAATATTGCAGCATTCCCCGCTTTAAGGCATAACCCTGCTGCATCCGCCGTGACATTTGGCCGCGCTTCGTAAATGATACCGATTACCCCCAAAGGCACACGCATTTTGCCTACTTGAATACCTGACGGGCGATAGTTCAAATCGCTCATTTCCCCAATAGGATCAGGTAAGGCTGCAATTTGTAATAAACCGTCTGCCATACTCACCACACTTTTAGAAGTAAGTGCCAAACGGTCAAGCATGGCGGAACCCAGCCCTTTTGATCGGGCATTCTCGAGATCGCTCGCATTTGCAGTTAACAAATTCTTTTCATCGCGCTTGATTGCATCTGCCATCGCTTTGAGCGCACAATTTTTGATCGCTGTATCTGCTTTTGCCATTAAACGTGAGGCCGCTCGGGCATTCTGCCCAACCAATTGCATATACGCTTTAATATTTGTGATATCCATCAAGTAATTCCAAAATGAGCAATATCCCGAATCTCGCTAGTACCCAAAGAGATCAGATAATTTTTCGAATAGAGAAGGGTAAAATATTTGCTTCTGTTGAGAGTGGGTAAAGTTAAGAAACATGACTCCCTATTTTACATGGCACATCCATGTCTCACATGCTTTTTTGGATAAGGACATGTTTATCCCACCTGATATCACCGGCTAATCGAGTAACCAGGAAAACTAAACTATACTCGTCACTTCAGCAAAACACTTACCAAACTTTTCAGGCTACACAGGTAACATTTCCCTGCAAGCCCACAATCACAGTCAAGGGGCTCACTCACCGAGTTTTTCTCAAAACCGAAGTGTGGTACTGTGTTAAAGCGTTAATCAATGATGATTATCACTGCCTTAGTAAGAAGAAGCATTTACCTCGTCTATAATTTCTTGCTGTCATGGAAGAAGTGTCCATAGATACCGATAGCAATGCCATCAAGTCAATTTTTAGGAGAAAAACATGAGTAAAATCTGGATTCTTGCTGCAAACAGCAGCAACGCCACCCTCTTTACCGCAGACTCGCCGATGGCACCTTTGGTCGAGCTTGCAGTCTTCGATAACCCTGAGGCGCGCGCGAAACAGATGGATCTCATCAGTGACCGCCCAGGGCGTAGCTTTGATAGCCACGGCGAGGGACGTCATGCAATGGAAGTCAAGGTCGATCCCAAGGAACAAGAACAAATTCGGTTCGCCAAGTTGATCACAGAACGGCTTGAACAAGGTCGTATAGAAAATGCATTCGAACGTCTAATACTGATTGCAGCACCTATGTTTCTCGGATTACTGCGCGCAAACTTTAGCGCGCCGCTCAGCACGCTGGTATCTCTGGGGATGAAAAAGGATTACACCTCATTGCCGCCGCGGGAATTACGTGCTCGGCTTCCTGAGCGATTTTAAGCAAGCTGCTAGAAACCCTATGCGAAACAGTCAATACAAGGCAAAAAAGACAGAAAAGCGTCGTTTATCTTATG